>JBBSSN010000395.1:0-2195 GCA_038242035.1 Actinomycetales bacterium | reverse complement strand
GATGTCCTTGGCCGTCGCGGCAACAGCTGCTGCCGGCAGATCCTCGCTGACGTACCCGAATGCGTACCGGATCTCCTACCCGAAGTTCCTGGCCGCCATGCAGACGCTCGGCCTGGACATGGAGGTGGAGCGAGGCTCCGCACGCCGGTCCGTGCTCCGTCATCCCGCCGAGCCTGATACTAAGGAGAGCGCTGCTGCCGAGGCCATGACGGCATCGGACTGGATCCGGCGATGGGCCGAAGAGAAACCGCATGCCCTGGCCGTGGTGGATGCCCGGTGGAATACGACGTCGCACCTGAGCTGGGCGGCCCTAGACAACGAGGTAGACCACGCGGCAACCGTCTTCCTCAATCTGGGTGTAACCGCCGGAGACAGAATCGCCGTCCAGCTGCCAAACTGGCGTCAGTTTGTCGTGATCTCCGCAGCGGCGCTGCGGATCGGGGCGGTCATCGCGCCGATCATGCCAATTTTCGGGGACCGTGAAGTTGCCTATGCGCTGCAGCAGTCCGGCGCCAAGGTGTTGCTGGTGGCGGACAATTTCCGCGGCCGCCAGCATGCCAGCGAAATCGCCCGGCTGCTCGACCGCAGCGGCCCCGGCACCGGTGCCGGCACGGGCAGCAGCGCGGACGAGGCGGCGGACACCACTCCCGGCACCGGCGGGATCCTCGTCGAACACGTCTTCGTCGTGCACGGCACGGCAGGCGTCCCGCGGCTGATGCCCAACAACACAAATCCCCGCGTGCAATGGTCACCCTGGCATCACGCCTGGGCGTCCGCCGTCGTCGACCGCGTGGCGCTGGACGCGCGCGCACCAGGCCCGGACGACGCCGCCCAGCTGCTGCTGACCTCCGGCACCTCGGGCCGGCCCAAAGGCGTGATCCATACACACCGGCGGCTTTCCCGGGCTGCCCTGATGGAAGCCCGCCAGCTGGGCCTGAACTCCACCGATTCCGTCTATATCCCGTCGCCATTGGCGCACCAGACGGGATTCCTCTACGGGATGTGGCTGTCGTTCACGCTGGGCGTCCCGCAGATCCTGCAGAGCGTCTGGGATGCTCCCCGCGCGCTGGAAATTCTGCAGGACTGGGAAGGGACTTTTGTGCAGGCCGCGACGCCCTTTTTGACCGACCTGCTGCAGGCCGTGGAAAACGGCGGGAGCCGGCCGGAACGCCTGCGGGTCTTCGTGGTGACGGGCGCGGCCGTGCCCCGGGCGCTGGCCGAACGCGCCACCCGCGTGCTCGGTACGGCAGTGTGCGGGGCTTTTGGCACCACCGAGACGGGGCTCGGAGCGCTCACCTCACCGGCGGACCCGCCGTCGAAGGCGTGGGGTACCGACGGCAGGGCGCTGACCGGGGTGCAGCTGCGGATTGTCGACGACGACGGGCTGCGGCTGCCGCCGGAAGCGGAGGGAAATCTCGAACTGACCGGCCCGACGGTCTTCGACGGCTACCTGGACCGGCCCGAGCTGGCCGCGGAGACTTTTACCTCCGATGGCTGGTACCGTACCGGAGATCTGGCCACCATCGACGACGAAGGTTACCTGCGCATCACCGGCCGCGTGCGCGACATTATTAACCGCGGCGGGGAAAAGCTTCCGGTCGCAGATCTCGAACAACTCCTGCACACCCATCCCGCCGTTGCCGATGTAGCCATAGTTGCCATGCCCGACGCCCGGCTCGGCGAGCGCGCCTGCGCCTTCGTCAGGCTTTCACCGGGAGCGGAACTGAGCTTTAGCGGGCTGCAGCGGTTCCTGCAGCAAAGCGGCGTGAGCAAACACTACTGGCCCGAGCGGCTTGAACCCGTGGACGAGATCCCGCGCAACCCGGTAGGCAAGATCCAAAAATTCGTGCTGCGGGAGCGCGCCGCGCATCTGGTCCCGCAGACGCACATGAAAAGAAAGGCCAGGGAAAAATGACCTTGCAGCAGGCTCCGACCTTGGACGGGCGCGGCAGCGCCGTGCCGGAGGAACTCTATGACAGCCTTCTGGCGGAGGTCACGGCCTGGGTCGAGGGGCCCGGCGAGGCCTGGGCCGAAAGGATCGAGGCCAGCGGGAAGGTGGAACCGGCCCTGCGCGCCGAGCTGAAGAGCAAGGGCTTCCTGGGCCTGGCGGCACCCGTGGAACTGGGCGGACGCGGACTGAGCTTCATGCAGTGGATGGGTCTGATGGAGGTCTTCTCCCGGTCCCACGCCTCCAT
>JBBSSN010000394.1:0-2219 GCA_038242035.1 Actinomycetales bacterium | reverse complement strand
GACCAAGCCCTGGTAGGTGTCTGAGCAGCGTGCGTGGCGGGCGCTCTGCCATGGATTCGGACGGATGCCGTGGAAATTCCCAGGGCATCCGTCCAACGCGCAGGCATACTGGATGACTAAAATCCTGCTTGTACGGCCGCACCGGGACTTTGGCTCCGTGCAACCGTCCGCAATAGGCTGGCGGCATGAGCGAACCCTCCCATGTTGCCCTGCCCGCTGCTGCGAATCTGGACTTCCGGGCCATTACGCCGGCGGATATTGACCAGTGGCTGGCGTTGATTGAACGGATTGCGGCGGCCGAGAACCCGCCGTGGCATGACCAGCGCGCGGACCTGGAACAGGTCTTTGCCAGCAGGAAGAATGATCCGGCCGTCAATACGGTGCTCGGTCTGGACGCCGACGGTGTTGCGCGGGCCTACGGCCGGGTGGCCAAGAACGTCGGGGGGCCTAAGGCCTATGCCTTCGGCGGCGTGGACCCGCTGTGGCAGCGCCGGGGAATCGGCTCGGCCGTACTGCGCTGGCAATTGTCCCAGGCAAAGCGACGTTTTGCCGAGGATGGCCAAGCACGGGTGGTGGTGCGCGCACATTCCCAGGAGGACAACGCCGCAGAACGCGCTCTGCTTTTCGGAACGGGATTTAGCCCGGTGCGGTATTTCACCGAGATGGTCCGGCCCTTGGCCGGCGACCTCCCCCACGTCGCGGTGGACGCGGGAATTGACCTGGTTCCTTTCACCTCGGACCGGTCCGAAGAGGTACGAGCCGCACATAACGAGGCGTTTGCCGATCATTGGGGCTCTGAACCCCGCGATGAGGAGGCTTGGGGGTTCATGGTGAACCATCCGCTGGCACGGCCGGACTGGAGCACCGTTGCCGTGGATCGCGGCACGGGCGACGTGGTGGGATACCAACTCGCGAGTTACGACCCGGACCCTCTCACCACGCAGGGACGGCAGGAGGGCTACACCGAGTTGCTGGGCATCCGGCGGCCCTGGCGCGGCCGCAGGATTGCTGCGGCGCTGCTGGCTGACGCGATGGAACGCTTCCGCTTAGCCGGGATGGATTACGCGACGCTGGATGTGGATACGGAGAACCCCACCGGAGCCTTTGGGCTCTACGAACGGATGGGATTCCGGCCCACGCACCGCTCGGCGGCCTGGGACTGCGAGCCTGGCTGAGCTGGAGCCAGCCGGAGCGGACTGGGCAGCCAAAGCAGCCAGCAGCCTGAGCGGATGGGGCAGTTGCGTGGATTTGGCTGCCGCGGGCCGCTTAGCCGTCGACGTCGTGCAGGTGATGGACAACTTCGTGCAGAAAGTAGCCCGAGATAGTCTGGACGGTAAAGGACTTTCCGTCGCTGCGCCGTCCGGTCCGGGGCCACTGGTCCTGCGACACGGCGGCGAGGGAAGCGGAAATTTCTGCACCGGCATCCCGCAGGGCGGAGCTGACGGCAGCCGGGTCCGAGCCGTTGTAGTCCCCGTCGATGCAGGCCTGGTCCTGATCCCAGTTGGCGAATTCAGGGTCGTCATCAGCGAGCATCTGCTGCAGGCGCAGGTCGAAAAGGCTGAAGACGTCACGCACGTGGCAGGCATATTCGAGTGCGGACCAGGTGGTCTCGCTTGGGCGCTCGGCCGCGTCCTGCCGGCGCAGAACCATGTGCCAGCGGGGCAGCAGCTCCGGTAACGCGCTGGCCGCCGTCGCCGGTGTGGTGCTGGCCGCGTCAAAGCCGCACTCGGGGCAGGGACGGGCAAGCACCCAAGTCCAGTCCTTGGTGTCCGGAGTGATGATCATGGCACCAGTCTAGGCATACACACCGCGCTGCGGGGCCGCGCTTCCGTCACACGCTTGAGGTTTGGCTGGGGCCGATCGCGTCGATGGCCTGGGTCAGCACAATTCCGGATCCGTCGCGGCGCCCGTGCTCGGTGGGCAAGGCCCGGGCGACGCCGGTCTCGGAGGCGGCCTTGGCGGGACCGTGCCCCGCCCAGGCCAGCAGCAGGCGGTCTTCGCCCCTGAGGAACCGGTGCGCCCGGACTCCTCCGGTGGCGCGGCCCTTGGCCGGGTACTCGGTGAATGCCGTTACCTTGGCGGAGCCCGGGACGGTGCCGGGGAGGGCATCGGAGCTGCCGGCGATGGTGACGACGACGGCGGCAGGGTCCGGTGCGCCGCCGTCGTCCGTTGTGACGACGGTAAAGCTGATCACGGAGTCCCCGGCCAGGAGCTTAATG
>JBBSSN010000393.1:0-2226 GCA_038242035.1 Actinomycetales bacterium | reverse complement strand
CATGTGCGCCAATGTGCCCGGCCAGCATGCCATCCAGACCGCGTTGGGCGGACATCAGAGCATTACGGATCTGATTCTTCCCGGCGGCCGGCTCAAGGAGCAGCGCGACCTCGCATACCGCATGCTCAACGACATTCCGGGCGTCAGTGTCGAGCAGGCCCAAGGCGCGTTGTATCTTTTCCCGCGGCTGGACCCCGAGGTATATCCAATCAAGGATGACGAGAAGTTCGCCCTGGACCTGCTGACGGAGCAGAAGATTCTCATCTCCCACGGAACTGCCTTCAATTGGATCCGCCCGGATCACTTCCGCCTGGTCACCCTGCCCAATGTCACGGACCTGGAAGAGGCAGTTGGCCGCATCGCGGAATTCCTCAGCCACTACCGCCCCTGATGGGGGACTAGGCTGGACCAAATCGATGCGGCGGTGGCATCGGCGGCGGGATCGATGTGTAAAGGGCGAATCATGGCGAAGCGGAACAAGGCAACGAAGTCCGGTTTTGTGAAGGATCCGGTCAAGTTGCTCAAGGCAGGAGCGGGTTTTGTGCTCGCTGACTCGCGGACGGATGCAGCCCCCGGATTCACCGGCAAAAAGCGCGACGGCCATTTGCTGTTGGCCGAGCGGACGAAGACCCTGGGGGTGCTTCAGGAGCAGCTGTTTGCGCAGGGTCAGTACAGTGGCGTCAACTCGGTGCTGCTGATTCTGCAGGCGATGGATACGGCCGGAAAAGGAGGCATCGTTTCCCACGTGGTGGGATCCGTCGACCCGCAGGGAGTACAACTGAAGGCGTTCAAAACGCCTACACCGGCCGAAAAGCGGCACGATTTTCTTTGGCGGATAGAAAAGGAAGTGCCAAGGGCCGGGATGATCGGGGTCTTTGACCGTTCGCATTATGAGGACGTGCTGATTCACCGGGTCCATCACTGGGCCACGCCCGCGGAACTGGATCGCCGCTACAAAGCCATCAACGATTTTGAGGCGAGGCTGACGGACAGCGGCACGCATATCATCAAAATTATGCTCAATATCAATCCGGAGATTCAAAAGGAACGCCTGGCAGCCCGCCTGCAGGATCCCACGAAGTACTGGAAATACCGGGCGAGCGACCTGGCCGAACGGGCCTACTGGCCGCAGTACATGGAGGCTTACCAGATGGCGATCGACCGGACCAGTACAACGGTTGCTCCGTGGTTCGTCGTACCCGCCGGGAAGAAATGGTATGCCCGGTTGGCCGTGCAGGAGATCCTGCTGGAAACTCTTGCCGGCCTGGGGCTGACTTGGCCGGAAGGTGATTTCAACCTCGCCGAGGAACGCCGAAAGGTCGCCGAAGCTTAGCTTTGGACTTCGCCGGACGTGCCTGTTCCATCGGCGCTGCGCGCGAGTCGGGCCTTGGCGCCCTCCAGCCATTCCTCGCACTTTTTTGCCAGCGCTTCACCGCGTTCCCACAGTGCCAACGACTCCTCAAGGCTGGCTCCGCCGGCCTCGAGTTGGCTGACGACGCTGACTAACTGTTCCCGTGCCTGTTCGTAGCTCAAGGCTGCGACGTCCAAGTTCGGCGCCGGTGCAGCCTGGTTGTTCTGGTTGGTGCTCATAGAGATCCGTTCTTCGATATCGGCAGTATTTTAGGTGGACAGAAGGCTTCGGCGGACAGCGGGTTTAGGCGGACAGCGGCGTGGGGCCCGGGCCGGCAACCACCGCGGCGAACTCACCGGCGGCAACGCGAATCCGCAGCGCAGCGTCACGGGAGACCTGCTCCGGTGCACGGACAACGCTTCCGTCCGCTAACTGCACCACGGCGTAACCACGGTCCAGCGTTTTCTGCGGTGACAACGCCGTCACCTGGGCCAACAGGTGCCTGATATTATCCGTGTGCCGGTCCAGGCCGGCGCCGATGGCGGACCTGGTGCGTGAGCGCAGGCGGGAGATGTCCTCTCCCCGAACCGTGACCATGCCGGCAGGATCGGCCAGCACCGGGCGGGAATGCAGCTGGTGCAGACGTTCCGTTTCCCGCTCGATCAATGAATGGATTCTTCGGTGAAGGTGCTCCCGCGCCTGCTGAACGCGGGTTCGTTCCTCAGCGACATCCGGAACTATCCGTTTGGCGGCGTCGGTCGGGGTGGACGCCCGAAGATCAGCGACGTCGTCCAGCAGTGGGTGATCTGCCTCGTGGCCGATGGCGCTGACCACCGGAGTTTGAGCCGCCGCCACAGCCCGGATCAGGCGTTCAT
>JBBSSN010000392.1:0-2227 GCA_038242035.1 Actinomycetales bacterium | reverse complement strand
GCTCGCCACCGACACCTGGGTATCAATGGGACAGGAAGACGAGAAGGCCGCGCGGCTGCAGCTGTTCAAGGACTATGCGCTCGACGACGCCGCCCTCAAGCAGGCGGCGCCGGACGCCGTCGTCCTGCATTGCCTGCCGGCTTATCGCGGCTACGAAATTTCCGCCGATGCCATTGACGGACCGCAGTCCGTGGTCTGGGACGAGGCGGAGAACCGGCTGCACGCGCAGAAGGCGTTGCTGGTCTGGCTGGTGGAACAATCTGCCAGGGAAGCAGTCCCGGTTGCTCAAGCACCGGCAGCAGCACCGGCAGCAGCCGCGGAAGTAGCAGCAGGGGGAGCGGAGACGTCCGTACCGGCGGCGCGGGCACCGGCGCAATGACAGCGGCGGCTGCGGTTCCTGGCGCTGGGATGCCCGCGACGAAAACGGCACGGCAGGGGCGCCTGGTGGCCCTGTTGACCAGCCGGCCGGTGCGCTCGCAGGCGGAGCTTGCGGCCCTGCTGGCCGGCGACGGTTTGGTCGTCGGACAGGCAACGCTGTCGCGGGACCTGGTGGAGCTCGGCGCCGTCCGGGTCCGCGGTGCGGGCGGGACCCTGGTGTACGCGCTGCCGCAAGAAGGCGGCGACCGTAGCCCGCAATCGGCACTCTCGCAGGAATTGCTCGATGCACGCCTGACCCGGCTGTGCGCCGAGCTGCTGGTCACCGCGGAAGCATCGGCGAATATCGTGGTGCTGCGGACGCCTCCGGGGGCTGCGAATTTTCTGGCCCTGGCCATTGACCACTCGGTCATGCCCACGGTGCTGGGCAGTATCGCCGGGGACGATACGGTCATGCTGATCACCCGCGACCCGCAGGGCGGAGCCGACGTTGCCGAGCGCTTCCTGCAGTTCGCGGCCGAGCCGGCGGCGAGCTGGTAATGCAACGGCGCCGGCGGCGGGCTGGTAATGCAACGGCGCCGGCGGCGGGCTGGTAATGCAACGGCGCCGGAACCCCTAACGTAATTCAAGACGAATGAATCCTAATTCAAGGAGTATGAAGTGACTGATCGCATTGTTTTGGCCTATTCGGGTGGCCTGGATACGTCCGTTGCCATTGGCTGGATCGGGGAAGCCACCGGCGCCGAGGTAATCGCCGTCGCCGTCGACGTCGGACAAGGTGGCGAGTCGCTGGAAACGATCCGCCAGCGTGCCCTGGGCTGCGGCGCCGTCGAGGCCTACGTTGCCGATGCCCGCGAGGAATTTGCCGACGAGTACTGCGTCCCCACCTTGAAGGCCAATGGTCTCTATCAGGGCCACTACCCGCTGGTTTCCGCCATTTCCCGGCCCGTCATCGTCAAGCACCTGGTTAAGGCAGCCCGCGAATTTGGCGCCACTACGGTCGCTCACGGCTGCACGGGCAAGGGCAATGACCAGGTCCGCTTCGAGGTCGGCATCCAGACCCTCGGGCCGGATTTGAAGTGCATCGCACCGGTCCGCGACCTGGCACTGACCCGCGACAAGGCCATCGCCTTTGCCGAGGAAAAAGGTCTGCCGATCGAGACGACGGCCAAGAACCCCTACTCGATCGACCAGAACGTCTGGGGACGCGCCGTGGAGACGGGGTATCTGGAAGACATCTGGAACGGCCCCACCAAGGATATTTACGACTACACCGCCACGCCGGAATTCCCGCCGGCGGCTGATGAGGTCATTATTTCCTTCGAGCGCGGCGTTCCTGTGGCCGTGGACGGAGTCAAACTTTCCGCGCTGGCCGTCATTCAGGAACTGAACCGCCGGGCGGGCGCGCAGGGCGTGGGCCGGATCGACGTCGTCGAAGACCGGCTGGTGGGCATTAAGAGCCGCGAAATCTACGAGGCTCCCGGTGCCATGGCGCTGATCACCGCGCACAAGCACCTGGAAGACATCACCATTGAGCGCGAGCAGGCCCGGTTCAAGGCCACGGTGGGCCAGCGCTGGAGCGAGCTGGTCTACGACGGCCAGTGGTTCTCCCCGCTAAAGCGTTCACTGGACACCTTCATCGAGGACACCCAGCAATACGTCACCGGGGACATTCGGATGACCCTGCACGGCGGCGCGGCCGTGGTGAACGGACGCCGCTCCGGGACTTCCCTGTACGATTTCAACCTCGCAACCTACGACACCGGAGACACCTTCGATCAGTCCCAGGCCAAGGGTTTCATTGAGCTCTGGGGAATGTCCTCCAAGGTCGCGTCTTCCCGTGACCAGCGCG
>JBBSSN010000391.1:0-2229 GCA_038242035.1 Actinomycetales bacterium | reverse complement strand
GGGACAGCGATGTGGATCGGCGTGGCGCCGTGTCCGTAGATGACCGCGGGGATCTGGTTTGCACGGCGGGCACGGCGGGCTGAACCCTTGCCGAACTCGGTGCGGATAACGGCGACGAGCTTCTGCTCGTCCTTCCTGATAATTTTCTCAGCCATGGTGGCTCCTTCATGTCATTTTCGTTGATCAGCGGTGGTCCCGGTCCGAAACCTGGGGCCCGAACTGTGGCCTAAACCGAGCCGACACGCAAACGCGAAGGAGCTTCAGACCCAGTCGATAACGGACTCGCAGCCGCGCACGGCGTCGATCCCTCGCCAAGGTATCGGAACAAGTTTACCAGCACCGTTGGGGCTCATGGCACCAGCCGGTCCCGGGCACCCCGGATGGGTAATGAACCGACTGGGAATTAAGCCTGGCCGTCGAACAGCGACGTGACCGAACCGTCCTCGAACACTTCCCGGATGGCGCGTGCGATCAGCGGCGCGATCGAGAGCACCGTCAGCTGCGGGAAGCGCTTCTCCGCCGTGATCGGCAAGGTGTTGGTCACCACCACCTCGCGGGCACCGCTTTCCGAAAGGCGCTTGGCCGCCGTGCCGGAGAATACGCCGTGCGTGGCAGCGATGATGACGTCCTTGGCCCCGGCGTTCTTGAGCACCTGGACGGCGCCGGAAATGGTTCCACCGGTGTCAATCATGTCATCGATCAGCACGCAGGTACGGCCCTGGACCTGCCCCACAACCGTCTTGGACATGGCCTGGTTCGGCACCGTCAGATCGCGGCTCTTGTGCACAAACGCCAGCGGAGCTCCGCCGAGGCGTTCGGCCCACTGCTCCGCCACGCGGACCCGGCCGGTGTCCGGGGATACCACCGTGACGTTGTCGCCGTCGACGCGGGTTCGAATGTAATCCGCCAGCAGCGGGATGGCCATCAGGTGGTCCACCGGACCGTCGAAGAAACCCTGAATCTGCGAAGTGTGCAGGTCAACGCTCATGATGCGGTTTGCACCGGCGGTCTTGTACAGGTCAGCGACCAGGCGCGCGGAGATCGGTTCGCGCCCCCGGCCCTTCTTGTCCTGGCGGGCGTACGGGTAGAACGGGGACACCACGGTAATGCGCTTGGCGGAGGCCCGCTTGAGGGAATCGACCATGATCAGCTGTTCCATCAGCCAATTGTTCAGCGGAGCCGGGTGTGCCTGCAGGACGAAAACATCCGTGCCCCGCACGCTTTCCGCGGACCGGACGTAGATCTCACCGTTAGCGAAATCGTACATGTCGATGGGCAGCAGTTCGGTGCCCAGCTCCTTGGCGATTTCCTGTGCCAGTTCCGGGTGTGCCCGGCCGGCAGCAAGCACCAGTTTCTTCTCGCCGTGTACCGTAATTCCGCTCATTCGTGTGTGCCCTCTTCTGTAGATGCCTGGATGCGTGAGGAGTTGGGGCCCATGCTCTCGGCGGAGACGGAGCGTACATGCCGGGCGGAGACGGAATCCGGCCGCTTGGCCAGCGTCCAGCCTTCCATATTGCGCTGCGGAGAGGCATTGACGCTCAGCGCGCCGGCTGGCACGTCCTTGCGGATAACGGTGCCGGCTCCGCTGTAGGCGCCGTTGCCGACACTGACCGGGGCGACGAAGACTGTATTCGAGCCGGTCCGCACGCCCGAGCCGATTACCGTGCGGTGTTTGTGTTCGCCGTCGTAATTCGCGATGATGTTGCCGCAGCCGATGTTGGTGTCTTCGCCGATCTCAGCGTCGCCGGCATAGCCCAGGTGCGAGAGCTTGGAGCCGCGGCCGATGGTGACGTTTTTGGTTTCGTAGAAAGCGCCGATCTTGCCGTCCGCGCCTAAATCCGTGCCCGGGCGCAGGTAGGTGAACGGGCCCACGTGGGCGTGCGCGCCAATCCTGGCACCGCTGCCGTGCGTACGCGTCACCTCGGCGGCCTCGCCGATCTGCACATCCGTTAACGTGCAGTCAGGGCCGACGACGGCGTCCCGGGCCACGCTGCAGGAGCCGTGCAGTTGGCTGCCGGGCAGGATCGTGACGTCCTCCGCCAGGCGTACCGTCGAGTCAATCCAGGTGCTGGCGGGATCAATCACCGTCACGCCGGCACGCATCCAGGCGGTCACCGTACGCCGGTTGTGTTCCACCCCGAGCGCGGCGAGCTGGACGCGGTCGTTGGCTCCCTCGACCTGCCAGCGGTCCGCGGTTACGACGGCGGCAACCCGTCCGCCGTCGTTCCT
>JBBSSN010000390.1:0-2241 GCA_038242035.1 Actinomycetales bacterium | reverse complement strand
GCGCTGCCGGTTCTGCTGCCGGTGGCCGAGGGCGGGTGATCTGCGAGAGCATTGACATCACGCTACGTCGCCGTTCCGCACGGCGGCTGACCGTACGCTGGGAGTTGCGTGGACAACCCCGCAGCAGCGGTAGGGCACAGCAACTGTGAAAACGGCTCTCGCTATCCGGTATTCATCCGCTGAACGGTACTTCCCCGCTGAAAGATATCAGCGGGCGGTGGAAGCCGCCTCGCCCAGAGCGGCGCGCAGGGCCTGCGCCGCCGACGTCGGGTCCGTGGCCTCGGTAATGGCGCGTACGACGACGACGCGGTCGGCACCCGCGGCGACGACCTGTTCGATGTTGGAGAGGTCAACGCCGCCAATAGCGAACCAGGGAACCCGGGTGTGCAGCGAAGCGGCGTAGCGCACTAATTCCAGCCCGACTGCGGCGCGGCCAGGCTTGGTGGGCGTGGCCCAGACCGGTCCGACACAAAAGTAGTCCACGGCCCCGCCGGCTTCCGCGCAGTCCTGCGCGCCGCCGTCGCCCGCCCGGCCGGCCGGGGCCGTCTGCACGCCTGCTGCGGCGCTGGCCTGTTCGGGCGTGTGACTGGACAGTCCTACCGCCGTGCCGTGCGGCAGCAGCGTCTTGGCGGCAGCCACCGGCAGGTCCTGCTGGCCGAGGTGAAAGACCGGTGCAGCGGATAATGCAGCGATGTCCGCCCGATCATTAACGGCCCAGAGCTTGCCGTATTCGGCGGCCACCTCGCGTAATACCGCCAGCAGTTCCAATTCCTCCGCGGCCTGCAGGGTCTTATCCCGGAGCTGGATGATATCCACGCCGCCGGCGTAGGCCGCCCGCACAAAATCTGCAAAATCTCCTTGTTCCGTGCGGGCATTGGTGCACAGATATAGCCTCGCGTCGGTGACGGAGGGCTGCGTGGCGGCGGCCGGATCCGGCGCGGCGAGGGGACTGGAATAAAGGCTCGTCATGTCTCATAGACTAGTTCAGTACCGCGGGAGCCGGAGAAGCCGGCTGAGAGGGCACCTGGTTTTGCGCCGTGTGCCGACCGAATTGTTCTGCTGGGCCTGGACCCAGCGGACGGAACCTGATCCGGATCATGCCGGCGTAGGGAAGGAAAGCACGCTAGTGGACACTGAAGGGCGCAGCCGAGGACGGCTGGACACTGAACGGCGCAGCGAAGAACGGTGTATCGAAACGGACGTCGCCGTCATTGGCGGTGGAATTGTTGGGCTGGGCATCGCCTGGGAGGTGCAGCGGTCCGGCCGTTCCGTTACAGTCATTGATCCCGGTCCCGCCACGGGAGCGACCTTTGCCGCGGCCGGGATGCTGGCACCGGTCAGTGAGCTGCACTATCAGGAAGAGGACTTGCTGGGGCTGACTCTTGCCTCGGCCGCACTGTGGCCGGATTTTGTGGCGCCGCTGATTGCCGCCGGACATGTGGACACGGGCTTTCGGACGACGGCGACGCTGGTGCTGGGCGCCGACGCCGGCGACAGGCAGGCACTGGCGGATCTGCGGCGGGTGCAACTATCACACGGCCTGGACGTGGAACCCCTGAGTATCCGGGCGGCCCGGGCCGAGGAACCGTTGCTGGGTCCGCAGCTTTCCTGCGCGTACAGAATTGCGCAGGACCACCAGGTGGATCCCCGGGCGGTGACAACCGCGCTCAGGGTGCAGCTGAACATCGTAGCCGGAGCGGGCGGCCGGCTGCGCGAAGAACAGACTTCCATCCGCCGGATGGCCACCGGATTGCTGCACGATGACCCGGATAATCCATACTCCCGCGTGAGCGGGGTGCAGCTCGATGACGGGCGAACGGTGGCCGCGGGGGAGGTGGTGGTGGCCAACGGGCTCGGTGCGTCAGGGCTGGCCGGCCTTCCGACGGGACTGAATCTGCCGTTGCGCCCGGTATACGGCGATATTCTCCGGCTTCGCGTCCCGGAACATCTGCGTCCGCTGCTCACTGCCACGGTGCGTGGGCTGGTCCGGGGCGTGCCGGTGTACATCGTCCCGCGCAACGACGGCACCGTGGTGATTGGGGCAACCCAGCGCGAAGACGACCCCGGAAGTCCCGGCAGCGGAAGTCCGGGCAGCGCAGGTCCCGGACGGGTTTCGGCCGGCGGCGTGTATTCGCTCCTGCGCGATGCCCAGACCCTGGTCCCGGCCGTCGCCGAGCTGGAGCTGCTGGAGACAACTGCCCGGGCCAGGCCCGGAACGCCGGACAATGCGCCGCTGCTGGG
>JBBSSN010000389.1:0-2250 GCA_038242035.1 Actinomycetales bacterium | reverse complement strand
GGAACGATCAGGCCCAGCTTAGACTTATCGATCGCGTCCAAGGCGGTGACATCCTTGGTGGTGTACGTATCCAGTGACTGCTGGTCGCTGCCGGCCAGGGCATCCGTGGGCGAGGCTCCGTTGCCGGCGCTGTCGGCACTGCCGCCGCAGGCGGAAAGTGAGATGGTCAGCACGATGGCTACCGGAACGGCAGAGAGCCACTTGAGGGCTTTGAATTTCATGGGGCATTCACTTTCATAGACAATTTGGCCGCAGCGATGCGCACGCTGATTACGACAGGAGGTGGCCACAGATGCGCCTGACGGCACGACGGCAGGGGGCCGGCTGGCCGAACTAAATTATGTCACTGCGCCCGCGGCCCCGTTGCGCATAAACTTTGCACGGTTTTTTGGGCAATTCACCGAAGAGAATTCGCCATGGACGCATAACGACCCTGCTGCGGGCTGTTGCACCGCAACCGTTCGGAATCAACACGGCATCTGTAGGCGGCACGGCGACCGGCCCATTGAGGTGTGAGATATGTCCTACCCGGCCGCAGCGTTGCTGCCATCCGGGCCTAGATGAGGACGGGCCAGTGCCCCTCGATAACGGCAGCGGGGTCCTTGCGGCGCAGATAGGCCTGAAAATCCGCCGCCTGAGCCGCGGCCCAGCCGATCTGCGAGGCGTGCAGTGCCGCGGCCTCGAGCTGCAGCTCGGGGAACTGCAGCGCCAGGGCGTCAGCGAGTCGGATCGTGGCGAGTGCGTCGGCGGCTGAAGTGTGCGCATCTTTAAGGCTGACGCCGTATTCCTCGCACAATGCACCCAGCGTCCGCCTCCCCTTGCGGTATTTATGCACCTGCTTGTTGCAGATATAGGGGTCAATCACGGGCAGCGCACGGAGCGGCAGCACCCCGTACCGGAAGGATTCGCGGGCCAGCACGGTGAAGTCGTAGCAGGCGTTGAACGCGATCACGGGGATGCCGCCGGCAAACAGACCGGCCAGCACCTGTGACACCTCAGCAGCCGCACGTTCGGCCGGAAGTCCATGCTGCCGCGCCCGTTCCGTCGTCACGCCGTGAATCGCCGTAACCTCATCGGGAATCTCGATGCCGGGATCGGCAAGCCACTCGTGCTCGGCAGTTACGGTCCCGCCGCCGTCGACCACTACAATCGACGCGGTGACCAGCCGTGCCTCGCGCGGGTTCCGGCCCGTGGTCTCGACGTCGAACGCTGCCCGGGGACGTGTATGCCAACTGTTCATAAATCCACCGTACGGGGTAGCACCGACAGGATCCGTCGAAACCCGCCGTCCGCCCGGCTCTGCTCCGTGTCATGGCCTCGCCCCGCCGGTGATACGCGGACGCCGTACCGCGCGCATTAGGCTGGTGGATATGCGTGCTCAGTACATAGATGCGGTGCTGGAAGTGGTGGACCTCATCCCGGTCGGGGCTGTGCTTGCCTACGGCGACATTGCGGTTCTGC
Organism: Actinomycetales bacterium; assembly: GCA_038242035.1. Classification (GTDB taxonomy): domain Bacteria; phylum Actinomycetota; class Actinomycetes; order Actinomycetales; family Micrococcaceae; genus Arthrobacter_M. The sequence goes on along the minus strand of JBBSSN010000389.1, from coordinate 789 downwards.
TGGACGACGGCGGTCCGAGGCAAGTAGGTGCAGTGATGTCCCGCTACGGCAGCGCCGTTGCGTGGTGGCGGGTGATCAGGGCCGGCGGACAGCCGCCAGTCTGCCACGATGCACGCGCCCTGGAGCACTACTGCGACGAGGGGACCGCGCTGCGTCCGGCCAGCCCCCGGGCCCAGGACAACTGGCGGGTGGACATCGCTGCCGCGCGATGGCAGCCGACGGACCGGGAATTCGTTCTCTTGGACGGCATCCGGGATGGGTTGACGGCCCGCACGGCGGCGGCCGCTGATGCGCCCGTCGCCAAAATGTCAGCGCCTCATGATGGACTGGTTTCATGATGCAGACATCGATTCTCGAGCTGGTTCGCCCGGCCGCCGTGCACCGGACGGCTGCCGGGGGCGGACCGGAACTCAGCCCCGATCAGGATGCCGTGGTCCGGCTCGGGTCGGGCAGCGGGCCGGTGCTGGTATGGGGTGCCCCGGGGACGGGGAAATCCACCGTTCTGGTGGAAGCAGCAGTGAAACGGATTGAGGACGACGGCGTCGATCCGGCGGGAGTGCTGTTGTTGGGTCCATCGCGGCTGGCCGCTGCGCGGCTGCGCGACGGGCTCAGCGCCCGGCTGGACCGGAGCCTGAGCACCTCCCCGGCCCGGACCTGGGCCTCCTATGCTTTCGATGTGCTCCGCCGTGCCAGGGTGGAAGGCCGGTTGCCGCACTTGGAGCGCGCACCGAAGCTGCTCAGCGGTCCGGAGCAGGACCTGATCATCAAGGAGCTCCTCGACGGTCATCG
>JBBSSN010000388.1:0-2259 GCA_038242035.1 Actinomycetales bacterium | reverse complement strand
GCCACGTGAGGCCTTCAACAGCCCTCAGGCGCCTCCTGCGTTGGGGCCTTACAGTCAGGCGATCGTTGCCGGAGGGTTCGTGTTCTGCTCCGGTACGGCCGGAATCGACCCGGCGACAGGGTCGGCACCGGAGGGCGTGCAGGCCCAGACGGAGCAGGCGCTGGTCAACCTTCAGGCCGTCCTCGTAGCGGCTGGCTCGTCAATTTCAGAGGTGGTCAAGACTACGATCTTCTACGCCAACGTCGATGACTTCGCCACGATCAACGAGGTCTACGCCCGGCACATGCCGACGCCGCCGCCAGCCCGCTCGGCGCCTGCAAATGTACGGCTCCCCCACGGGTTGTTGATATCGATCGACGCCATCGCCGTCCTGCCTTCACGATGACGGCTGTGCCTTGACTGGTCCTTCCCGCCGGGCACTCGATCGTCTGTTCGGGCGCCGAGGGGCGAAGCGCTCATATTTATACAGCCTCAGGTTTCCCACAATTCGATAATCGCGCAGCGTCCCTTCGTGGTCCCGTGCAGGACAAGTTCGGTGCTGCCCGCCGCATTGTTGATTTGCAGCAGATCGTTGTCGCGCAGCTCGATTTCCGGGTTTTGCGCGACATGAACGCCGACTGCGGGCCCGCTGTTATAGGCGAGGACGGTTGTTGCATCAGAACGGAGGACGTGGCACCGGGCGAGGACCGGCCATTGGATCCGGGCGGTGATTCTCTCAGCGCGGTAGATCAGGTTAAGCGCCCGAACCGGATCTGCCCGCAATTCACACCTGGTCTCCACGGCGCCGTCAAAGCGGTGAACGTCAAACGCACGAAGCTCACGGCTCCCCTGTTCCCCGGTTCTCAGACGCACCCCGCTTCCACCAAAAACCGTGATGATGCGCTGCATGCCGGCAAAGGTGGAAAAGGTACTGTCCCTGGCAATAGCGGCGAGGGAGATCCGCCAGGCGTAATCGCCGTCGGACGTATCCTTGGTGATTTCGGAGGTTGTGCCAAGGCCATTGAGCCACTGTGTGCTCGTCCGGGCACCGGCGCGGTGGACGCTGATGGTCATGGACGGGCTGCCGGACTCCGTCACGGCTGCGCGTCGTGGAGTACCCCGGCACCGTCGGCGCTTTCCGACACTGCCATTCCTGCCCGCTGAAATGCCAGCTCGGCCAGGCATGCCGCCGCTTTGGGCAGAATTGCATCGTCGAAGGCGGCACGCGGCGAGTGGTTCATCGGAGCCAGAGCGGGGTCCTTCGCCGGGGAGGCGCCCAACAACAGGTAGGCGCCGGGAACCTCGCGGAGCACATGGGCAAAGTCCTCGGACCCGGCCACCGGATGCTCCATTTCACGGAAGCTTTCCGCGCCAAAGGTGCCGGTGATAATACGCCTGGCGTATTCAAACTCTGCCGGAGAATTCACCGTTACCGGGTAATCGGGTGCCTGGGATATTTCCGCGTCCAGCCCGTGCGCGGCCGCGATTCCCCGGCATAGCCGCTTGACATCGGATACCAGTTTTTCCCGGTGCGCCGGCGAAAACATCCGAAGCGTTACATCGAAGGCCGCCGTCTCCGGGATGATCACACCGAGTGTACCGGCCTGTATGCGCCCTACGGTTGCGACGACGGGGTCGAAGACGTCAAATCCACGGGTGACCAGCGTCTGCAGACCCAGGACCATCTCACATGCGACGGGAACGGGATCTTTGGCTTGGTGCGGTGCGGATCCGTGGCCGCCCTCACCCCGGACGGTCACAAAGAGTTCGTCGCAGCCGGCCATCAGTGTCCCTGGCCTGGAGTAGAACACACCGCTGTCATAATTTCCCGAGAAAACGTGCAGGCCGAACGCCGCCTCGACTTTGCGGCCGGCCGCCTCCAGCACCCCGTCCTCAACCATAAAGCGGGCGCCGTCGTATGCTTCTTCCCCCGGCTGGAACATGAAGACGACGTCCCCGCAAAGATCCGCCTGCCGGGCATGCAGAATCCGCAGTGCCCCGTAGAGCGCCGCCATATGCAGATCGTGCCCGCACGCATGCATGGACCCGCTGATTTCGGAGGCATAGTCCAGGCCCGTAGCCTCAGTCACCGGAAGGGCATCCATATCACCGCGAAGCAGGACCACCGGTCCGGGGCGCCCGTCCGGCGTTAATTTTCCGCCCCGAAGCACACACGTCACCGAGCTTTGCCGGGTTCCGGGGAAGACCTCGAGCCCGTCCAGCCCGGCCAGTTTTTCCAGGATCAGCCGCTGCGTTTGGGGCAGGTCCAGGCCAATCTCG
>JBBSSN010000387.1:0-2270 GCA_038242035.1 Actinomycetales bacterium | reverse complement strand
TCTTCAGTTGAGCGGCGCACTGGGCTGCGAGCGCCGCCAGATCCTTGCCGGCACGATCGATCATCGCCAGGCTCTCCCGGTGTCCTTCAGCCGCGGCCGTAAAAACCAGCGGCGACATGGCGGCCCAGTAGCGCCGCCCCGTATCGCCGTGAAAATGCGCTATCAGCTCCCCCGGATCCTGCAGCCCGCACTTGGTCAGCAGCGCGGACGTGAGCCGGTCGGACGGCAGGTCAAGGTTCATCCGGTGCAGGCTGTGCCGGACGGCTTCGCGGCCGAACCAGTATCCGCTGCCCTCATCTCCGAGCAGGTAGCCCCAGCCCCCTGCCCGGGACTGAGCACCGTCCTCGTTGACTCCCCAAGCAGCGGACCCCGTTCCGGCGATCACGGCAATCCCGGTGTCGGCACCCCCTGCGGCCAGCAACAGGCGCGTGTCATGGACCACCGTAATCTTGGCTTCGGGAGCACAGGGGGCAATCAGCGCGGCCAGCGCCGCGGCGTCGTCGTCCGTATCCACACCGCCGGAACCGGCATAGACCCGGGACACGTCCGCTGCGTCTAAGCGGCCGAACAACTCACGCAGATTGGCCGCGGCTTCCTCACGGCTGACGTTCTGCACATTCGCGCTGCCGGCCTCGGCGTCCGCCTGCAGCACGCCGTCAGTCCAGTGGATTCCCCTGGTCTTGGAACCACCAATGTCCAGTCCGATAATGCTGCCCCGGCCGAGGTGGGCGCCGGGGGCGGAAGCGGTGCCGGCTTGCTCAATAGTCACCTCATCAGACTAGCCATCCGCACCAGAACTATCCGCATCGGCTGCATCCGGTCGTTAGTCATTCAGTTAGTCATCCGTTCAGACGTCCGATAGTCCATCCTTGAGTGTCGAAGCACTTCGCTGGGATCCTCCGGCGAACGCCCGGCTCAGCAGCAGTTTGCCCTCGCCAAGCGCAAGCTCTCGAAACCGTCTCACCTGATCGGGCTCCCGACTCCGGATCCGCCACGCAAGGCCGATGTCCCGCCGGGCATCCGGTGCCTCGATCAGCAGCTCCGTCCAACCCAGCGCACTGCCCGCTGGAGTCAGATGATCCACACCGGAGGGCGCCAGCACGCTCACTCCCAGTCCGGCGGAGACCAGTCCGCGCAGCGTGTGTGAATCCTGTCCCTCAAAAGTAATCCGCGGCCTGAATCCCGCCTGCCGGCACATTCCGTCGAAAATACTCCGCAGCCCGAACCCCTCGCCAAGCACCACGAAGCCGTCCGCAGCGGCCTCCTCGAGCCGGACACCTCCGCGGTCTGCGAGGGGATGATTTTGCGGCACCACCAGCCGGAGCGGTTCGGTATAGAGCAATTCCGCTCCCATGGTCCGGGTCGCTGCCGGCACGGGAGCCACTATCGCCAGATCCACCCGATCTTCGGCCAGCGCCGCCAGGCAACTGGCGCGCGAGTCCTGCAGCAGTTCAAAGGTCACCGCGGGGTTCGCCTGCGTGAACGCCCGGATCAGCAACGGCAGTGTGGCCTCACCAAACGTGGGTTGGAACGCCACCGCCACGCGCCCGCGGGCTTGCTCCGATTGAGTCCGCACCTCATCGAGCCCCGATTGCACCTCGGCGAGCGCCGACTGCAGCCGGGGAATCAGCAGCCGGGCCGCCGCAGTCAGCCGGACGCCGCGCCCATGGCGTATGGTCAGGTCCGTCCCGACGACGGCGGCAGCCCGGTGGAGCGCACGGCTCACGGTGGGCTGCGGCAGGCCGAGCAGCTCGGCAGTTTCCGTAATGCGGCCGGTGCTGCCGAGCGTTGCGAGGATCGGGATCACCGGCAGCAGCCGTACCAGATCCTGATAGTCCGATTTCTCCATGGCCGCCCCTTTTGCATCGACGTGTACTCGATATATGTGCCAAACGTATCGATTATATTTTATTTATGCATTGGATACATCCGTCGTGGCTTTCTAAGCTGGAAGTGTGAAGAGCCTCCTGCAGAAGTCCCGGAATCGGGCACCTGAGCCGACCTGGCTAGGTCACAACAAGGGCAGCCGGGAATACCGGCGGATTTTGTTGGCGCTGCTCTGCGCCGGAGTGGCAACCTTTGCCCAGTTGTATTCCGTCCAGGGCCTGTTGCCGCTGCTGGCGAAGGGACTTCAGATCACCGCCCCCCAGGCGGGGCTGACCGTCTCCGTGGCGACGATCGGGCTGGCGGTTACCGTTATTCCCTGGTCCTTTGCGGCGGACCGATTCGGCCGGGTGCCCGTGATGGGGACCGCCATTATTGCGGCCACC
>JBBSSN010000386.1:0-2283 GCA_038242035.1 Actinomycetales bacterium | reverse complement strand
GATTGCGTTAGTGGGCAGGCAACGACCCAAGTCCGGCAAAGGGATGGCCACCGTGGTGGATAGTCCGGCCGGTGGACCGGCCGGAGGAACGACGGATGGCCCCGTGGCCGGTACCTACGAGATTGACACCGGCCGCGCCGAGCTGATTCCCGACGGCGACAATCCCGATGGCTGGCTGCTCAAGCTCAATGGGGTGCAGAGTTCCCATCTGGATCTGGGCGATCCCTTGCGGCTGGACTTTGAGTACATGCGCTGGATCATCGCCTTGGTCCGCAGCCGCTGGCCGGTCCCGGCCGGCCGACAGGACGAAAAGCTGCGAACGCTGCACCTGGGCGGGGCGGCCTGTTCCATGGCCCGCTACCTGGTGGCCGCCTACCCTCAATCCCGCAATGTCGTCGTCGAAATTGACGCCAAGCTGGCGGACTATGTGCGCAGCTGGTTCAATCTGCCGCGGGCGCCGCTGCTGAAGATTCGGGTCGGCGAGGCACGCCAGGTAACCGAATCGCTAAATGATGGCAGCCGGGACCTGATCATTCGAGACGTATTTGCCGGCGCCTTTACGCCAAAACCGCTGACCACCGCCGAATTCACTGCCCAGGCGCGCCGCGTCCTGGCCCCCGGCGGGATGTACATCGTCAACTGCGGCGACAGCCCTGCCCTGGCCACCGCCAGACGGGAAGCAGCCACCATAGGCGCGGTCTTCCGGCATACGGCGATTGTTGCCGATCCCGCCATGCTAAAGGGTCGGCGGTATGGCAATATCATCATTGCCGGAAGCGATTTGCCGCTGGGGCAAAGTCCGTCGCTGCCGCGCGAGCTGCTGGCTGGAGCTATGCCTGCACATCTGTGGGACGACTCTCAGGTGCGTGGTTTTGGGCGCACCGCGCAGGTGCTTACGGACGAACCAGAGGGCTAGCTGGCGTGGTTGACTGCAAAGTGAGAGAAGCTTGAGTACGGTATCCCAGACGTCGGGGTATCTCCCACCCGGTTTTTTAGCATCGGGTGCCAGCGACGAGGATAAGGACCCAGACGAGGACTTCATGACCAGCCAAGCCAAAGCGACGTCCAAAGTTCCGGCCGCGGAAAACACTCTGCGGATCCTGACATTGCTGGCGTCCAAGCGCGGCCCGCTCGCGGCATCCACGATAGCGACAGCCTTGGAGCTGCCGCGTTCGAGCGTCTACCACCTGCTCGGCGTGATGGAGCAGAGCGGTTTTGTGCTCCATCTGCACGAGGAGCAACGTTACGGCCTCGGCATCAGCGCGTTCGAGCTCAGCAGTGCCTATTCACGCCAGGAGCCGTTGTCCAGACTGGGGCGTCCGATGTTGGCGGCCCTGGTGGATGTGATCGGCGAGAGTGCACACCTCGCCGTCCTGCATGGCCGCGACGTGCTCTACATCGTTGAGGAGCGCGCCAAAAACCGGCCTTCGCTGGTGACCGATGTCGGTGTCCGTCTCCCCAGCCACTTGACCGCCAGCGGGCGGGCCATCCTCGCGGCGTTGCCTAAATCTCAAGTGCGGGCGCTCTACCCCAATGCGGCAGCCTTCAGCAGCCGAACCGAAACCTCATCACCGATCCTGAAATACTCGGCCCTGCAATCGCATCTGGATCAGGTTCGCCAGCGCGGCTATGCCACCGAGAACGGGGAGGTGACGGCCGGCTTTGGATCGGTGGCCGCGGCTGTCACTGACCACGTCGGTTGGCCTACGGCGGCAGTTGCCGTGACGTTCCTGGAAGAGAAAGTGCCGGCGGAACGGTGGCCGGAACTCGCCCGGCGGGTACAAAAGGTGGCCGATGACCTATCGCATCGCCTTTATGGCCGGCCAGCCGCCTGATCCCCACCGCCTGATCCCCACCGCCTGATCCCCACCGCCTGATCCTGCCGGCCTAATCCCTCGAATTCTCCTTCAATCCGTCCGGGAGTCTGGAATACCGGACGGCCCTGCGGAAAAACACCTTGGTGTGCGCCGCCTCACGTTGTTTGATGGAGGAGACAGGAATTTCATCCCCCAACCATCAGGAGTCGAGATGGCGCAGACCGATCTGTCCCGCAGCAACAAGCCCGCATCGGCCAAGCCCGAAACGGCCAAGCCCGAATCGACCAGGCCGGGCGTCGATTTTTCCAAGGGTGCCCGCCCGGTGCGGGCCGCCCGCGGCACCGAGCTGACGGCCAAGAGCTGGCAGACGGAAGCTCCGCTGCGGATGTTGATGAACAATCTGGATCCGGAGGTTGCCGAGCGCCCCGATGATCTGGTGGTTTACGGTGGAACCGGCCGTGCCGTG
>JBBSSN010000385.1:0-2289 GCA_038242035.1 Actinomycetales bacterium | reverse complement strand
ATGATTTCCTGGACCTGCTCACGCACCCCATCAAGGGAAATGCTCAGCGACTCAAGTGCCTTTGCTGCGACACCTTCACCCTCGTGGATGAGGCCGAGCAGAATGTGCTCGGTGCCGATGTAGTTGTGGTTGAGCATGCGGGCCTCTTCTTGGGCCAGCACGACAACACGTCGGGCTCGATCGGTGAATCTCTCAAACATTGCGCCACACTCCTAGCTACTGCGTACCTTGATGCTACGCAGGTACCGGGCTCCGTGGGGGCTTGTTCGCCACAGGGGAAATATGCAGGAAGGGAAGGTCAGCCGTTGGCCCGGAAGTACGCCTCCTGGATTTCCGCCTGGATCCTGCCACGCTCGCGGACGGGATAGCCGTTTTCCCGTGCCCAGCGCCGGATCTGCCCCACATCCTGACCCTTCGATGTGCTCCCGGAGCGGCCCTTAGTCACTCGGCCCGCGACGCGCCGGCCCTTGGAGAGATAAACTCCCAATGCTTCGCGCAACTCACCGGCATGAGCCGAGGAAAGGTCGATTTCATAGCTGACTCCGTCGAGGGCAAAACGGACACTCTCATCCGCGGGGCCCTCATCAATGTCATCAACCAGAGTGATTTCAACTTTTTGCGCCATCAGAACCCCTTACATACATTCACAGATCCGCCGAACCGGACATATAGCGGACCGTACTTGGCGCACGGTTGCTATTCCCAATTCATTTCTATATTAAGTATGGCGCTCGGCGGGTGCGCAGTCAAAGACCATTAATTCGGCTGTGGAAAAATGAACATTTTAGTCGAGTCTTTCGTCAGCTTCCCGCTCGGCCTGTGCCAGCGCCTCACGTTCTGATCTGTCTGCATTGAAAATTGCCTTCATGGCGAAATAAAACAGTGCCGCAAGCGCCGCCGACGGAACGATAACCGCCAGGTACGGCACCATAGCTGCCAGATAATCCATTGTTTCCCTCTTCTATTCGGGTTTCGGGAGGTTTTCGGGCTTCATCAAGGGGAAGAGAATGGCCTCGCGTATTCCCACCCCGGTAAACAGCATTACCAGCCGATCCACCCCCAGGCCCAGGCCACCCATGGGAGGCGCCCCATATTCCAGGGCCCGCAGGAAGTCCTCATCGAGCGCCATGGCCTCCGGATCCCCGGCCGCGGCCTGCAGCGACTGTGCGGTGAGCCGCTCACGCTGAATCACCGGGTCCACCAATTCGGAGAATGCGGTGCCGGTTTCCCTGCCGTCAATGATCAGATCCCACGCCTCGATGAGCCGACCGTCCCTACGGTGCGGGCGGGCCAGCGGTTGGGCCGACGGCGGATAGTCGCAGACGAAGGTCGGCTGGATCAGGGTCGGCTCCACAATTTCGCCAAAGAGCTCCACCGCCAGTTTCTCTGCATCCCATGCAGGATCAACGGGCACGCCGCGCCGGGCGGCGATGACCCGCAGCTGCGGCGCCGTCGTCTCCGGTGTGATTTCCTCGCCGATGGCGTCGGAGAGCCCCCGGTACAGCGGCAGCCAGGGCCACTCGCCGTCGAGCTCCACCGTCCCGCGCGGCGTCTGGATGGTCCGCGAACCGGCCGCGTCGGCGCACGCCAAAATGATTCGCTGCATGATCCGGGCCATGCTGAATTGGTCCCCGTAGGCTTCATAGGCCTCAAGCATGGTGAATTCCGGGCTGTGCGTGGAATCCACGCCCTCGTTGCGGAAGATGCGGCCGACTTCGAAAACCTTGTCAATTCCACCCACAACAGCGCGCTTGAGGTAAAGCTCGATCGCGATGCGCAAGGTCATGGGCTGATCGAAGGCGTTCAGATGTGTCCGGAACGGCCGGGCAGCGGCGCCGCCGTGCACCAGCTGAAGAATGGGCGTTTCCAGCTCAATGTAATCCTCGCCGTGCAGAGTGTCCCGGATGGCCCGGACGATCGCCGAGCGCGTCCTGACCTGCTCCCGGGCATCCTGGCGCACAATCAGGTCTACGTAGCGCTGGCGGACGCGCATTTCCTCGGACAGCTCCGCATGCAGCACCGGCAGCGGCCGCAGCGCCTTGGAAGCCATCCGCCACGAGTCCGCCATAATGGAAAGCTCGCCGCGCCGCGAACTGATGACCTCCCCATGGATGAATACGTGGTCCCCCAGATCCACCAGCGCCTTCCAGCCCGCCAGGGTCGGTTCCCCCACCACCGCCAGGCTCAGCATGGCCTGCAGCCGCGTTCCGTCGCCGGCTTGGAGGGTGGCAAAGCAGAGCTTGCCGGTGTTGCGGATAAAAACGACGCGGCCGGCAACACCGACGATTT
>JBBSSN010000384.1:0-2297 GCA_038242035.1 Actinomycetales bacterium | reverse complement strand
GCGGACCAGATCCTCATCGGCAATGGTTCCGATGAGCTGATCTTCCTGCTCGCCTCGGCCTACCTTGCCCAAGGAGGCCATGCCGTCTGCGCAGCACCCCCTTATCAGATCGACAGGATCAGTACGTATGCGGTCAACGCCCGCCTGACACAGGTGCCGTTGCGGGATTGGACGCATGATCTGGAAACGATGGCTGCCGTCGATGCGGATATCGCCTATCTGGTTAATCCGCACAATCCGACGGGAACGGTGTGCACGCCGGCCGGCATCCGCGAATTCGTGGCGCGAAGCCCGGCGCGGCTCGTGGTCATTGATGAGGCGTATATCGATTTCACCGATGATCCGAACGCCCAGACTACCATCCCGCTCGTGGCGGGCGGAGGGGTTGCCGTCCTGCGGACGTTCTCCAAGATTCATGGGCTGGCCGGCCTGCGGGTGGGCTACCTGGTGGCGGAGCGGGACATCATCGCGACGCTACAAAAGATCCGGCCGCCGTTTTCCGTCAGCTCTGTCGCACAGGCTGCCGCCCTGGCCGCTTTGCGGGACCCAGCACACCCGCTCGCCGTGCGCGAACACACGCTGCGCATCCGCGCCGAAATGGTCGACCTGCTGGAACAGGCCGGCTACCCGGTCGTCCCGTCCCAGGCAAACTTTCTCCTCGTCCAGACCCTTGCCGAGACGGAGTTCGTCTCAGCCGTGCTCCGGCACGGCATATCGGTGCGACCGGGAAGCAGTCTGGGTTTACCCGGGACCGTACGGATCAGCGTGCCCACCGAGCGCGGGCTGGAACTACTGCGAGGCGCCCTGCGTCCGGACAGAGAACTGCTACAACCGACCGCCGCCGCTGCCAGCGGCCTTGTTTAGAGGAAAATCCATGTTTATCAAGAATGCCTGGTACGTCATCGCTTCATCTGACGAAATTGTCCACGAACCGATGAAACGCACCATACTCGGGGACGACGTCGTGCTCTACCGAAAGCTCGACGGCGGCGTCGTCGCCCTTGACGACCGGTGCGCCCACCGCGCATACCCACTCTCGGCAGGCCGGCTTGTCGGCGACAACATCCAGTGCGGTTACCATGGGTTCGAATACAATTGCGCCGGAATCTGCGTCCGGGTCCCAGCTCAGGAACGTATCCCGGAACGTGCCGTGGTACAGGCATTCCCCGTCGTTGAAGCTCACCGCTGGGTGTGGATATGGATGGGGGATCCGGAAAAAGCCGCGGCTGTTCCCGTGCCCGATACGCACTGGATGACGGATCCGGCCTGGGACCGCGTGACCCACACCAGGCTCTTTCACAGCAGCGCGGATTTGATCCACGACAATCTGCTGGACCTGACCCATGAGAGTTTCCTGCACCAGTCCACCATCGGCGATGAAGCCGTTTACGAAAACGGCATCACCGTGGAGGTTGATGCACAGACGGTCAGCGTTGACAGATGGATGCCGGGGTGCCACCCGTCACCCCTGTTTGAAAAGGCCACCGGGTTGACTTTGGTGGACCGCTGGCACACGACCGAATTCCAGATCCCCAGTCTGCACGTAATCCACGCCGGTGTGGTGGAGCCCGGAGGCCGCCGCGAAGACGGACATCTGCTCACGGTGCTCAATGCCATCACCCCGCAAACCGAGAACACCGCATGGTACTTCTACGCATTTTGCCGCGACTTCGCCGTTGGTGACGAGAAGATGAACGAACTGCTCCAACAGAGCCTGGGCGAGGTCTTGACCGAGGACGAAGACGCCTTGGCCCTGCAGCAGGAGCGCATGGAAAGCCGTCCCGCACGTCTGCCGGATGTGCTGATCGCCCAAGATGCCGGGGTCGCTAAGGCCCGAAGGATCCTGACGCGGATGCTGGCCGCAGAAGCCAAGGAATTGGCCAATGCAGGACAGCTGCCGTGAGGCTGGTCTTGAGGGCAGGTTCGCATCGCGAGGTCGGTAACGGGGCCCTGGAAGTGGCCGCCTCCCCCGACACGCCGCGCAGGGAACGGTGGCAATGGGACATCCGCGTGTTTGAAGCCACCCTGCCCACGAACGGGAATCAGCGCCAGGCCGTTCCGGTCAGCGCCGAACTTGCCCGTGGCGATGGCTCGGCATCCCGCATCGAGGTGCGGGCCGACGCGGAGCTGGTCCGTCCGGAAATCCAGGTCCTCAACCTCGGCACCGGCTTCGAGGTTGAACGAGAGTTGCAGGAAGTGGTCGCAGTAATCGTTGGATCCGGCTCCGCGCTGGCCGAAGGCCGTCACCGGCTCCGCGAACTGGATGCGCTCATTCTGGAGGGCGATGATCCATACTT
>JBBSSN010000383.1:0-2306 GCA_038242035.1 Actinomycetales bacterium | reverse complement strand
GAAGGGCATGCTGAACGGCGGCTGGCGGCTCGCTGCCGGGGGAGAGGAGCCGCGCGGTTTCGTCGAAAAGGTCCAGGCCTGTGTGCTGCGCCCCCTGCTGCTCGCCGTAATCGCCGCCGTCGTTGCGGTTGCCGTGGTCTTCAGCGTCCTGCTGATGCTTGGCCCTCCCGGTGAGTGGTTTGACTAGACCACCCTTGACATCGCTTCCGCACAACAGCAATGCTGAAAACATACCGCTCGGTCGGTACCCGGCGGATTTCTCGGCAGTTTCCAAGAAGTGAGGACTTTCCCGTGAGACGTTTTGACGGCAAGGTAGCAGTTGTTACGGGAGCGAGCCGGGGCATCGGCTTCGGGACTGCTCGGCAGTTGGTCGACGGCGGTGCGCGCGTGGTCCTGACCGCTCGTGGCCAGGAGGGCCTGGACGCGGCCGTGGAACAACTTGGCGGTAACGCGAACGCCATCGCCGTTGCGGGCAAGGCCGATGACGCCGAGCATCGCAGTGCCGTCTTCGAGGCGGCAAAGAGTACGTTTGGTGGCGTGGACTTCCTGGTCAACAACACGGGGATCAACCCGGCGTATGGGCGGCTGACGGAAATCGAAATGGGGATTGCCCACAAGATCATGGAAGTGAACCTCTTCGGCGCCTATGCCTGGTCTCGCCTCGCCGTGGAAAACGGCATCAATAAACCCGGCGGCGCCATCGTCAATATTGCCTCCGTAGCAGGCCTGACCGCGAGCCCGGGAATCGGCTGTTATGGTATCTCCAAGGCAGCCGTCATCTCGCTGACTCAGCAGCTGGCGTTCGAACTGGCACCCAACGTCCGCGTCAACGCCGTGGCGCCCGCCGTCGTGAAGACGGACTTCGCCAAGGCGCTCTTCGAGGGGCGTGAGGAGCGGGCCGCTGCGGGATATCCGCTGCAGCGGCTGGGCACCGTCGCGGACGTGGCCGGTCCCGTGGCCTTCCTGCTGTCCGAGGACGCTGCCTGGATAACGGGCCAGACGCTCTCCATTGACGGCGGCGCGTCGCTGGCGCCGATCCTGTAGGGCCGGCCATGACCACGGTTCGCCACCCGGCACGGGGGAGTTCGCTCGACGCCATCCGGGCGGCCGCCGTCGACCTCTTCGCCCGCCAGGGATACGAGGTCACGAGTGTCCGGCAGGTCGTGGAGGCAGCAGGTGTGACCAAGGGTGCTCTCTACCACCACTTCAAGGCCAAGGAGGACCTCCTGTTCGGCATCTACGACCGGCTCCTGACGCTGCAGCAGGAGCGGCTCGAGGCCATTGCCGCCGAAGACCGTCCACCCCGGGAAATCCTTGCGGCAGCGGCCCATGACCTGGTCTGCAGCTCCATTGATTCCATTGCCGAAGCCAAGGTCTTCATGCAGTCCCAGCATCTACTCTCCACGGAACGCGAGGCCGAGGTCCGCCGCCGGCGCCGCACCTACAATGAACTCTTCGAGTCCCTGATCAAGCAGGGACAGAACGACGGCGGCTTCCGCACCGACATTCCCCTTTCCCTCCTGGCCACCGGATTCTTCGCCTCCGTGCACTACCTGGGTGTCTGGTATTCGCCGGGCGGTGAGTGGGCTCGGGACGCAATGGCGGACTACCTCACGGAGCTTTTCCTGGCCTCCCTGCGCCAGCCGTAGGGGCGCGATAGCTGCTCCCGCACGTTGTTTTACAGTTACGTACTTAATGCAACCGAGTACTTGTAGCATTCACGTACTTTTAGAGCGCAGCGGCTGGCACGCAGCGCGGCATTGTGCTTACGGTGGAGGTTCACCAACGGAAGGATTTCCCATGTCCCGCATTGCAATCATTGGCGGCCACGGCAAGGTCGCGCTGAAACTCACCCGAATCCTCACCGAGCAGGGCCACAGCGTCAGCTCGATTATCCGCAAGCCGGAGCAGAGCCAGGACGTGGAGGCTGCCGGTGGACAACCGGTAGTGGCGGACGTCGAGCAGCTGGACACCGGCGGGATCTCCGATGCCCTCAGCGGGCACGACGGCGTGGTGTGGGCCGCCGGTTCCGGCGGAGGCAGCGCCGCACGCACCTGGGCGGTGGACCGGGACGCGGCCACCCGGACCATCGATGCGGCTCAGACGGCCGGAGCAAAACGCTTCATCATGGTCTCCTACTTCGGTGCGAGCAAGGATCACGGTGTACCGGAGGACAATGACTTTTACGCTTATGCCGAGTCCAAGGCCGAGGCGGATGAGCATCTGCGCAGCGCGGATCTGAACTGGACCATTCTGGGGCCGAGTGGGCTCACCGATGATTCGGGAACCGGCCGCATAGAGATGGG
>JBBSSN010000382.1:0-2308 GCA_038242035.1 Actinomycetales bacterium | reverse complement strand
GCCACCAGCACGGAGCCGGCGTCAAAGGGCTTCTGGTTGAGAATGAACTCGGGATTCTTCCGCCAGCTGGAAAACAGCGCATCCTCGAAGCCGGTGCGCGTGATGCGCTTGAGGTACACGGCGGGAATGATCTGATCCGTATCGACATTGCTCTGCCGCAGCGGGACGCCGATTCCGGTATGCGTGGTGAATTTCTCCATGACTGTCTCCTAGCTGACCGTGGACTCGGCGTACGGGGATTCGGCGGGCTCTGCCAGCGAGGCGGGATCCACCAGCGGGCTGCCGGTGTCCGGCTCACTGCGCGGAGGCAGGTCCGACGGCGAACTGAGCGTTCCGCGCACGGCCGTGGCCGCCGCGACAACCGGAGACACCAAATGGGTCCGCCCACCCTTGCCCTGCCGGCCCTCGAAGTTCCGGTTCGAGGTGGAGGCGCAGCGCTCCCCCGGCGCCAACTGGTCCGGATTCATGCCCAGGCACATCGAGCAGCCGGCAAAACGCCATTCCGCACCGAAGTCCATGAACACCTTGTCCAGCCCCTCGGCCTCGGCATCCAACCGGACGCGGGCGGAGCCGGGCACCACCAGCATGCGGATCTTCGGATCCTTGGTGCGTCCGCGGATGATGTCCGCGGCGGCGCGCAGATCCTCCACCCGGGAGTTGGTGCAGGAGCCCAGGAAGACGGTGTCCACGCGGATGTCCTTCATCGGCGTGCCGGCGGCCAGGTCCATGTACGCCAGCGCCCGCTCCGCCGCGGCCTTCGCGTTCTCGTCGCCGAAGTCCTCCGGCGAGGGCACGCTGCCGCTGAGTGAAACACCCTGTCCCGGGTTGGTCCCCCAGGTAACGAACGGCTCCAATGTGTCGGCGTCGAGGTCAACAGCGGCGTCGAAAGTGGCGCCGTCGTCGGTCCTTAGCGTCCTCCAATAGTCGACGGCGGCATCCCAGTCCGCGCCCTGCGGCGCGTGCGGACGGCCCTTGAGGAACTCGAAAGTCGTCTCATCCGGGGCCACCATGCCAGCGCGCGCACCCGCTTCGATGGACATATTGCAGATGGTCATCCGGGCTTCCATGGACAGCGCCCGGATGGCCGAGCCGCGGTACTCCAGCACGTAGCCCTGACCGCCGCCGGTGCCGATTTTGGCGATCACGGCCAGGATGATGTCCTTGGAACTCACGCCCGGACGCAGTGTGCCTTCGACGTTAATGGCCATGGTTTTGAACGGCTTCAGCGGCAGCGTCTGGGTGGCCATCACATGCTCCACCTCGGAAGTGCCGATGCCCATCGCCAGGGCCCCGAACGCCCCGTGCGTGGAGGTGTGCGAGTCGCCGCAGACCACCGTCATGCCCGGCTGTGTGAGGCCGAGCTGCGGGCCAATGATGTGGACGATCCCCTGGTTGGCATCACCAAGGGAATGCAGCCGCACGCCGAATTCGCGGCAGTTTTCGCGCAGCTTTTCGATCTGCGTCCGGCTGGTCAGGTCCGCAATCGGCTTGTCGATCGCCAGCGTTGGAGTGTTGTGATCCTCCGTGGCAATGGTCAGATCGGGACGCCGCAGCGGGCGGCCGGCCAGGCGCAGGCCCTCAAAGGCCTGCGGCGACGTGACCTCGTGGATCAGATGAAGGTCGATGTAGAGCAGATCCGGCTGGGCAGCATCGCCGGTACCCTCGCCCTTGCGGACGATATGGTCTTCCCAGACCTTCTCCGCCAGCGTCTTCGCCCCGGCTGAGCGGCGTCCGGCAATCCGTGCTTCGGTCACGGCCAGTTCCCTTCATCAATGGCATCCGGCCTGCACCGCCGTTAGGCTTCGTCCGGCTGCCCGTTGTCCCGTATGGAATGGCCACCTCAACGTGCTGTGACCGCTTGCGTCGTCTCCTAGCAACTGAACCAGCATCATAATGCGTTGCGCCAGCCCATCGATTTGCATCTCATATGTTGAGACGGCAATATCATTACATGGACAATTCTAGCGGTGTTGGCGTCATTGATAAAGCTGCCCTGGTCCTGGACGCTTTGGAGGCCGGACCGACCACCCTGGCCCAGCTCGTCGCCGCCACCGGGCTGGCCCGGCCCACCGTCCACCGGCTCGCCCTCGCGCTGGTGCATCACCGTTTAGTCAGCCGCGACATTCAGGGCAGATTCGTCCTGGGCAGCCGGCTGGTGGAACTGGCTTCCGCAGCCGGCGAAGACAGGTTGATCGCCGCCGCCGGGCCTGTGCTGCTTCAACTGCGCGACGTCACGGGTGAAAGCGCCCAGATATTCCGCCGGCAGGGTGACTCGCGCGTCTGCGTGGCGTCCGCCGAACGGCCCATC
>JBBSSN010000381.1:0-2311 GCA_038242035.1 Actinomycetales bacterium | reverse complement strand
GTGACCCCGGCGCCTCCCGTGACCCCGGTACCCCGGGCGGATCTGATCCTATTGACGGCCCGGGCAGCAGCGCGGGCGTCCCGGTGCTGACCCCGGCCGAGGCGAAGGCGCTGATCAGCGCAGACGGACTTGACGCCGTCGTCGCCGCGTCGGCAAGTGCCGCCCGCAGCATTGCCCGGCAGCTGGCCCCGCTGCCCGAACGTTGCCTGCTGATTGCCATTGGCAGGCCCACTCATGACGAGGCCGTTCGGTTGCGTCTGCGCGTCGCCGCAACCGCCCAAAAACCCACTCCGGCTGGAATTGTGGAAGCACTCATCAGTGCTGTCCCCGGCCGGACGGCGAGCGTTCCGGGCGTGCCCGCTATTACTGCCGATCCTGTCGATTTAAAGGAGTCCTGATGAGTTTCCCCCAGCACCGCCCGCGCCGCCTGCGCGCCACCAACGCACTGCGCCGCCTCACATCCGAATACCGGCTCGCTCCCGCCGAGCTGATCCTGCCGGCCTTCATCCGCGAGGGGTTGAGCGAGCCGCTGCCGATCAGCTCCATGCCCGGAGTCGTCCAGCACAGCACAGAGTCGCTCAAACGGGCAGCGGTTCAGGCGGTGGAAAACGGGGTAGGCGGCATCATGCTCTTCGGCGTGCCCGCGACGCGTGACGCCACGGGCTCCGCTTCATTGGATCCGGAGGGCGTGCTGAACAAGGCCATCCGCGATGTCCGGGCCGAGGTGGGCGACGAGCTGGTAGTGATGAGCGATCTGTGCCTGGATGAGTTCACCGATCACGGCCACTGCGGAGTACTCAACGCCTCCGGCGGCGTGGATAACGATGCGACGCTGGAAATTTACGCGGACATGGCCGTGGCACAGGCCCGGGCCGGCGCTCAGGTGCTGGCGCCGTCGGGCATGATGGACGGTCAGGTAGGGGTAATCCGGCAGGCCCTGGACGCCGCCGGCTTTCAGGAAAGGTCCGTGCTTGCCTACGCGGCGAAGTATGCGTCGGCGTTCTACGGCCCCTTCAGGGAAGCCGTTGACTCCCAGCTGACCGGCGACCGCCGGACCTACCAGATGGATCCGGGCAACCGGCGCGAGGCGCTGTTGGAGGTGGAGCTGGATCTGGCCGAAGGCGCGGACATGGTGATGGTGAAACCGGCCATGAGCTACCTGGACATCCTCGCCGACGTGGCCGCGATGTCTCCGGTCCCGGTCTCCGCTTACCAGGTCTCCGGCGAATACGCGATGATCGAAGCCGCGGCGGCGAACGGCTGGATCGACCGACGCCGTGCCATTGAGGAATCCGTGCTCAGCATTAAGCGGGCCGGCGCTTCCATGGTCCTGACCTACTGGGCCACCGAACTGGCCGGTTGGCTGAAAAACCCCTAGGCCCACGTGGGCTGGAAGAATGGACGTATGAGCAGCACAGATATTTCAGCAGACCTTTTTGACCGGGCCAAGTCCCTGATGCCCGGCGGGGTGAATTCCCCCGTGCGCGCCTTCGGATCCGTGGGCGGAACGCCGCGGTTCATGGTGTCCGCCAAGGGCGCTTACCTTACCGACGCGGACGGCCGGGACTATGTGGACCTGGTCTGCTCTTGGGGGCCGGCGCTATTGGGGCATGCCCACCCGGACGTACTCGCTGCGGTGCATGCCGCCGTCGACCGCGGCCTGAGTTTTGGCGCCTCGACGCCGGACGAGGCAGAACTTGCCTCGCTGGTGCAGCAGCGGGTGCCCGCCGTGGAACGTCTGCGCATGGTGTCCACCGGCACCGAAGCGACAATGACGGCCGTCCGGCTGGCCCGCGGCTTCACGGGCCGGAACCTGATCATTAAGTTTGCCGGCTGCTACCACGGCCATCTTGATTCCCTGCTCGCGGCTGCCGGCTCCGGCCTGGCCACTCTGGCGCTGCCCGGCTCGGCCGGAGTGACGCCCGCCACCGCCGCCGAAACGCTGGTGCTGCCCTATAACGATCTGGCTGCAGTGGAGGCAGCCTTTGCCAGGCATGGCCACAGCATTGCCGCGGTGATCACGGAAGCGGCGCCGGCGAACATGGGCGTGGTGACTCCGGGCGAGGGCTTCAACGCCGGCTTGTCCCGGATCACCGCCGAACACGGTGCGTTACTGATCCTCGACGAGGTGCTGACCGGATTCCGCACCGGGCCGGCCGGCTATTGGGGCCTCACGGGCGGTTCGTCCCATGGTTTGACGCCTGCGGCGTGGACGCCGGACCTGTTCACCTTCGGCAAGGTTATTGGTGGCGGGCTTCCGACGGCGGCACTGGGCGGCCGCGCGGACGTGATGGACTATCTGGCGCCGCTG
>JBBSSN010000380.1:0-2313 GCA_038242035.1 Actinomycetales bacterium | reverse complement strand
TGCGCGCACAATCCTCTCTCGAAGGCCTCGGACACGGTGGCTCAATCGCCGTCAACGGCGTCTGCCTGACCGCCACCGCCATCGGCAGCGGGGTGATCAGCGTGGATGTGATGGGCGAAACCCTGAGCCGGACCACCACCGGGCTGCTGAAGGCCGGTGACACCGTGAACCTTGAACGTTGCGTGCCCGCGGGCGGCCGGCTGGATGGTCACGTGGTCCAGGGCCACGTCGATGGGGTGGGCACTTTGCTCGAGCGCGAAAATCTCGTCGCCTGGGAGCGGCTGCGTTTCGCGGTTCCCGCGCCGCTGGCCCGGTACATCGCCGAGAAGGGATCAATCGCCGTCGACGGCGTTTCCCTCACCGTGAGCGCGGTGAGCGACGCAGCGCAGGCCAGCCCCTGGTTTGAGGTCGGCCTTATTCCCATCACACTGGCGGAGACCGGGCTGGGGGCGAAGGAGGCAGGATCCGCGGTCAACCTGGAGGTGGATGTGCTGGCGAAGTACACCGAGCGGCTACTGGCCTTTGGCCCGGCCGCACGCGACCGCGAACAGGTCCCGGGAAACGCAGCCGCGTCCATGACCGCGACGCAGGAGCCGGGCAAATGAGCGAAGTGAGCGGCACGCGACGGGCGGGTCTGCTGGACACCGTGCCGGACGCCGTCGCAGCCATGGCTGCCGGCCGGCCCGTCCTGGTCGTGGACGATGAACGGCGCGAAAATGAGGGCGATATCATTTTTGCGGCGCAGCACAGCACGCCGGCATTGATGGGCTGGACCATCCGGCACAGTTCCGGAGTGATCTGCGTACCGCTGAGCCATGAACGTGCCGATGCACTGGAACTCCCGCCGATGGTGCTGGTCAATCAGGACGCCAAGGGAACCGCCTACACCGTCTCCTGCGATGCCGCCGCGGAGATCACCACCGGCATCAGCGCCACGGACCGTTCGCGCACGGCCCGGGTGCTGGCGTCTGCAGCCTCGACGCCGGCGCAGCTGACCCGTCCGGGGCATATGTTTCCTCTTCGGGCGGCCGCCGGTGGCGTCCGGCAGCGGCCCGGACACACCGAAGCCGCCGTTGAGCTGTGCCGGCTTGCCGGCTGCGAACCGGTAGGGGTGATCGCGGAGGTAGTGGACGACGACGGCGAAATGCTGCGGGTGGCTGCCCTGCGGACCTTCGCGGACCGGCACGGCCTGCTGCTGATTTCGATAGCGGATCTGGTGGCCTATCTCCACGCGCCGGGAGCAGCCAAGTGAGCGCCCATTCGCTGAGTGCGTATCCAGTGAGCGCGGGCCCAGTGGTGCAACTGCCGACGGCGTACGGCGACTTCCAGGCACAGGCCTGGACCGATGAAACAACCGGGGCCGAGCATCTGAGCATCAGCGCAGACCTTCCGGCCGCGTTGGACCGGCCGGCGGGCGAAGCGGAGGGCAGTGTGGACGTGGCGCCCCTGGTCAGGCTGCATTCGGAATGTCTGACGGGAGACGTTTTTGGCTCCTACCGCTGTGACTGTGGGGAGCAGCTGGCCTACGCCCTGCGCAGGATCCGCGACTGCGGGGGAACGCTGATCTACCTGCGTGGTCACGAGGGTCGTGGGATTGGACTCGCCAACAAACTGCGGGCCTACTCCCTGCAGGAGGCCGGCGCAGACACGGTGGAGGCCAACGAGCAACTGGGACTGCCGGTGGATTCACGCGACTATGCCGCCGCAGCCGGGATCCTGGCCGCCCTGGGTCTGCACCGCATCCGTCTGTTGAGCAATAATCCGCTCAAACAGAGCCAGCTGGCAGCCCTTGGCATCGAGGTAGCGCAAATGGTTCCGGTGCAGGTGCCGTCCCGGGAACAGAATGTCCGCTATCTGCGCACCAAGCGGGACCGAATGAACCACACGCTGAATCTGCCCAATACCTCGGCCGTTCCGATCATTCCGTCCAGCACCAGCACCAACCCCACCAGCGGCAGCACGCCAACCAGCAGCAGCACGCCAACATCGGACGGAAGAGGACAGCACTCATGAGCGGACACGGAGCACCCAGCATCGGCTTCAGCAAGCAGGACAGGGATTTGGTATCGGGTCTGCGGCTCGCCATTGTCGCGGCCAGCTGGCATACGGAAATAATGGACGGGCTGCTGGCCGGAGCGCTCCGGGCCGCGGCCGAAGCCGGCATTGACTCTCCCACCGTGCTCCGGGTGCCGGGGAGCTTTGAACTTCCGGTCGCAGCGGCGCGGCTGGCGCCGGACTACGATGCCGTCGTCGCCCTCGGTGTCGTTATCCGCGGCGGCACACCGCACTTTGAGTATGTCTGCCAGGCGGCGA
>JBBSSN010000379.1:0-2318 GCA_038242035.1 Actinomycetales bacterium | reverse complement strand
GATCCATCCGCAATGTCCGCCGGATGGACCGAGGCCCGGCTCAGGCGAGGGTGTCGGAGGCGCGCATCCACTCTTCCTCAAGAGCTTCGCGGTCCGTCGCCAGGCCCTGCAGCTTGCGGTTCAGCCCGGTCAGCAGCTCATGGTTACCCACGTTGGCCTCCATCTGGGTATTGAGTTTTTCCTCCTGTGCCGTGAGCTTGCCGAGCTGGCGCTCGATCCGGCCCAGGCCCTTGCGCGCCTCGCGCTTCTCGGCCTCGCTCGGACCCGTCTTGGTCTGCGTGCCGCCGGTGCCACCGGCTGCCGCGGCCGGCCCGGAGCTTGTGGGCTTCCCGGACAGCGCGGCTTCGCGGAGCTCCAAGTACTGGTCCACGCCGCCGGGCAGGTCGCGGATCTTGCCGTCGCCCAGGAGCGCCATCTGCCGGTCCGTGACGCGTTCCAGCAGGTAACGGTCGTGCGAGACCACCACGAGGGTGCCGGGCCAGCCGTCCAGCACGTCTTCCACGGCAGCGAGCGTGTCGGTATCCAGATCGTTGGTGGGCTCATCGAGCATCAGCACGTTCGGTTCCCCCACCAGCAGGCGCAGCAGCTGCAGCCGGCGCCGCTCACCACCGGAGAGTTCACTGACCCGGGTCCATTGCTTGTCCTTGGTGAAACCGAGCTGTTCTACGAGCTGACCGGCGGTCATATCCTTGCCGCCGACGGCGAAGGAGCGCTTTTCCCGCTCGATGACCTCGACGACGCGCATGTCCAGGACGTCATCGAGCTCGGTGACCTCCTGCGTCAGGACCGCCGTCTGGACGGTTTTGCCGCGCTTGAGCGTGCCCTTGCTCGGCTGTACCTGGCCATTGAGCAGCTTCAGCAGGGTCGTCTTGCCGGAGCCGTTGACTCCGACAAGCCCCAGCCGCTCACCGGGGGCCAGACGCAAGGTGATGTTGTCCAGCAGCGGCGTGCCGCCGTCGTCGGCCGTGGCATAAGAGAGGGTTACGTCCTCCAGATCCAGCACGTCCTTGCCGAGGCGGGCAGTCGCCATTTTGCTCAGCGAGACCGAATCGCGCGGCTCCGGCACATCGGAGATCAGCTCGTTCGCCGCTTCGATCCGGAATTTGGGCTTCGCGGTACGGGCGGGAGCTCCGCGGCGCAGCCAGGCCAGCTCCTTCTTGACCAGCTGCACCCGCTTGCTTTCCATCACGGAGGCGGACCGGTCACGCTCGGCGCGGGCCAGCACATAGGCGGCGTAACCGCCGTCGAACGGATCGACGATGCCGTCGTGCACCTCCCACGTCCGGGTGCAGACCTCATCCAGGAACCAGCGGTCGTGGGTGACGACAACGAACGCGCCCTCGTTCGCGCGCCACCGGGTTTTCAGGTGCCGCGCCAGCCAGGCCACGCCCTCCACATCCAGATGGTTGGTGGGCTCATCGAGCATGATGACGTCGTCATCGCCGATCAGCAGCTTGGCCAGCGCCACCCGCCGCTTCTGGCCGCCGGAGAGGGAGTGCACGTTGGCATGCCAATCCACCTCACCGACCAAACCGCCCATGATTTCACGGACCTTCGGGTTGGAGGCCCATTCATGATCCGCCGCGTCCCCGACAATCGCTTCCCCCACCGTGAGGTCGGCGTCGAGCACATCCGTCTGGTCCAAGTACCCGACCTGGACGTTTCCGCGCAGCGTCACCCGGCCCCCGTCCGGCGTCTGGCGTTGGGCCAGCAGGCGCATCAGGGTGGATTTACCGTCGCCGTTGCGGCCAACGATGCCGATCCGGTCCCCTTCTTCCAGGCCCAGCGTGACGCCGTCCAGCACGGTACGGGTCGCAAACTGGACGGTAAGGTTTTCGCCACCAAGGAGGTGTGCCACGGATCAACTACTTTCGGTAAGAATCAAGGCAATCCATCCTACCCCGCGGGGCGGAACCCAGAGATTCAGCGGGTGACGTCGGAAACGATTTTGGCCCCGTGCACGGGACCGTGGACGGCGAGGGAATTGTGCCCCTCCGCCGCCAGCTTCCCGGCCAGCTCCAGCGCGGCGGCTTCATCCGCCGCGAGCATCGCGATGGTCGGTCCGGAGCCCGAGACCAGGGTGGCGAGGGCGCCGTGCTGCTTTCCGGCCGCGAGTACGTCCGCCAATTGCGGCGCCAGCGCGACGGCGGCACGCTGCAGATCATTGGCCAATACAGCTGCCAGCGCGGCAGCATCCCCTGCCCGCAGTGCCGCAAGCACGGCGGGATCGACCTGTCCGGGCGCCGCCGGCTCGACGCCGTCGGCCATCCGCATGCGGTCCAGCTGACGGAACACCTCGGGCGTCGGCAGCCCGAAAT
>JBBSSN010000378.1:0-2321 GCA_038242035.1 Actinomycetales bacterium | reverse complement strand
TTGACACGAGCCCTCTCACTCAGAGCCCCCCACCGGAATCGATCCGGTGACCTCGTTCTTACCAAGAACGCGCTCTACCACTGAGCTAGGGGGGCAACGAAAGAAAACTTTACCAGCGGATTTCCCAACTACGAAATCCACTCGTTTCCGTCCGACCTGCCGTTCCCGGCCCTATTCCCTGCTGTGATCGGCAATGTGATTGGCACCACTTGCTTCCGTCGCACTCTCCGTCTCAGCTGGGATTGCGGATCCGGTCGGATCAGCCGGTCCAAGGAGGGGGTCGACGACGGCGTTACCACCGTCTGTAGCTGGCTCCCGTCTGCGTTCTGCGCTAGAGGGTGTGCCGCCGTCGTCATGCTTGTCATCGCTGCGCGGGCTGGAGCTGTGCCGGCCGTCACCGTCCGCCTCGTCGCCCGAACGCTCCAGGGAGGACTGAGACGACGGGTCATCGAAATCGCTTTCCTTGCTTTCCTCACCGTCTTCTGTCGACGCTCTGCTTCCCGAATGCAGAGCATTCTTCATGTGCTGCATTCGCATCCTCCAAAAAACCCATCGATCGCACCTTCCCTTCAGCAACTCTGCGCTGCCCGCACGGTAGCCTGGCCGGACTTTGATGGTACGTCGCCTGACTGACACAACCAATGGGTCGGAGGGCTTAGGGAGTGAAAATTGTAAGGCGATCCGTGTCTGGCCAAGGGATCAATCTGCCCAGCTCAATTTCCCGGCGGCATGACCGTCCCTGGTCACCGCAGGTTGCCCGCGGATTGGCGCGGCCACAGTTTCCGTTCCCTGAAGCCCCAGCCCGGGCAAGGCGTCATCTTGCGCGGGGCCACCAGCCGGCAGCCCAAGGCGCCGTCGGGAGCACGTGTTAGGTTCCACTGACATAGTTACTCACGGCGCAGAGTGCAGGAGGAAGGAGACGGATGAGCGGAGAACAGTTACCACGCAGCAGCCAGGGTGTTGCCGGGGCGCTTGCCGAAGCAGGGGCCAAGGGTCAGGTCCGCGTGCTTCCTGACTCCACCCGGACGGCTATGGAGGCGGCGCAGGCATTGGGCTGCGAAGTCGGCGCCATCGCGAACTCGCTCGTGTTCATCTGCGACGGCGATCCGCTGCTGGTGATGACGAGCGGCAGCCACCGCGTGGACACCAAGGCGCTGGCGGACCGGCTGGACCGGGGAAAGATCCAACGCGCCAGTCCGGAGCAGGTCCGTGCGGCGACGGGTCAGGCAATCGGCGGCGTGGCGCCAGTGGGACATCCGGCACGAGTTGAAACGGTGGTCGATGAATCGCTATCGGACTACCCTGTGCTGTGGGCTTCCGCGGGAACGCCGAACAGCGTCTTCCCTACCGATTACACGGAGCTGCTCGCGTTGACTCACGGCCGCCGCGTCAAGGTTGACTGAGTGCGGGTTGACTGAGTGCGGGTTGACTGAGTGCGGGGCGGCTGACAACTTCCAGCGGCCAGGGTTAGAGCCGGAGGCAAGCGGGACTTAGAGCATGAGTGCCCCGGAACCTTTCGGTCTCGGGGCCCTCAATTCAACAAGCTGCTCGATCAGCTGCTAGTTAAGCAGTGGACTGGTCAGCCCACCAAGCCAGCGCGCTGCCGGTTTTACCATTTGCGCTTGCGGTTGAAGTCGGCAGCGCCGGTCTCTTTGCCACCGTGGCGCGGTTTACGGTCTCCCGCACCGTTCGCGGTGTGCCCGGCATATCCGGACTCGGAGGTGCGGTTGTGGGTGCGCTCTCCGCCGCCCTGGTAACCGCCCTGACCGGAGCTGCGGTCGCCGTCGTACTTCTTTTTGAAGCCACCCTGTCCGCGGTCGTTTCGGTCCCCGCCCTGGTAACCACCCTGGCTGCGGCCCTTGTAACCACCGCCGCCTTCGCGCTCGGAACGCGGGCTGCGGCCCTTGTCCAGTTCCAGATGGATCAACTCGCCGCCGATCCGGGTCCGGCTCAGGGCACGCAGCTGATCGGCCGAGAGCTCGGCAGGCAGCTCGACCAGGGTGTGGTCCGAGCGGATGTCGATGCCGCCGATTTGTGCCGAAGTCAGGCCGCCCTCGTTGGCAATGGCGCCGACGATGGAGCCCGGCATGACGCGCTGACGGCGTCCTACGGCGATCCGGTAGGTGGCATTGCCCTCGGTCAGCGTGCGGGTGGGCCCGCGGGAGCCGAAGCCGTCCTTTGAGCGCTCGCGCTGCTGGTACTCCGGCGCTGCCGGCAGGTCGTTGACGAGCAGCGGCTGGCCGCCCTGTGCCATCACGGCCAGCGCGGCGGCGATCTCCGCGGCCGGGACGTCGTGCTCTTCCTCGTACCGGGAGATCAGG
>JBBSSN010000377.1:0-2326 GCA_038242035.1 Actinomycetales bacterium | reverse complement strand
GCGTCACCGCCCGCGTCGTCCAACGCCTGCTGGCCCTGACCGCAGCGATCTGGCACAACGATCGGATCGGCCAAGCTGTGCGTCGCTCCATGACCGCCTACGATCACTGACCCCTTGGAATTATTCATCTAGAAATGGGCAACCTTCGGGGTCTGCGGGAAAATCACGTCCAGCTCGGCCAGCTCCTCGTACGACGGCGTCCAGCAGAGCGCGGCGGCATTGGCCCGGACCTGCTCGATCTTCGTTGTCCCTTCCTCGCGGAGGGGCCGGCGGAGCAGGGTCTGGCCGTGCTGTGGGAAAGTTCCCAGTCAGAGCTGGCAGACTGGATCCATGAATTCGAGCGCTCCGCTAAACCGCCGCACCCTGCTGAACCATTCCCTCCTGACCGCAGGTGCCGCCGCTGGCTCAATTGCCGCCCTGACGGGATGCTCTCCGCAGCAGGGCGCCCCTGCCGGTGCCCAGATGCCGTCGGCCATTCCCAGCGCCGGCGGAGCTCCTGTCCGCGTGGGACGTTTGTCCGATATCGCCGTCGGCGCCTCGGGCAGCGCAAAGGCCAATGGTAAGGACATCGTGCTGTTCCGCTCGGACGAAAAGTCGGTCCTAGCCTACAGCGCCGTCTGCACTCACGCCGGCTGTACGGTGGCGGCCGCCGGTAAAAAGTTTGACTGCCCCTGTCATGGATCGTCCTTCCAGGCCGCGGACGGAACCGTTATTACCGGTCCCGCGCAGCGTCCCCTGGTGCCCCTGCGGGCCGCCGTCGATGGTGACTGGATCACCGTCACGCTGTAGCTGGCTGCGTTGTAGCTGCTTTGGGCAACAATTTCCGCAATATATCGTTCGGTCCGCCCCGCCGGGATCCAAATCACGTATGCTCACTAACACGACCATGTCACGCGTCGAACATTAGTTTTACAGCAGGAAGTTTCACGGCAGGAAGTTTCATGGCAATGGAATTCACAACAGGAGAGCAGAACTAGAGACGTAACATTCCGTCTTTAAAATCGTGGAAACGGGTTGGCATCGTGCAATTATCCGTCATTGGTTCCGACGACCTTATCCGTGGGGAAGTTCAGGTCCCCAACTCGAAATATCATGCCCATCGTGCGCTGATTCTGGCCTCGCTGGCTCCGGGCGTCAGCCACATTCGCGGGCTCAGCGACGCCCGGCATGTGGACTATACGGTCTCGCTGCTGCGTTCGCTCGGCACCCGAATCGAGATCGACGGAGATACCTTCATTGTCCATGGCGGCCCTTACCACCCCCGCTCGGATGCAGTCTCCGCCGGCAGTTCGGGCAGCACCCTGTATTTCATGGTCGGGCTGGCCTCACTGGCAGACCGTGACGTCACTATCACAGGGCAAAAGTACTTCCAACGCAGACCAATCGGCCCGTTACTCGCCGCCCTGCGCCAGCTCGGCGTAGATGCCACCTCCCCCACTGACTGCCCGCCGATCCGGGTCAAGGGCCGCCGTCCCAGCGGCGGCATAGTGCACATCTCCGGAACGCTCTCCCAATGGGTTTCGGGACTGCTGCTGCTCGCTCCTTTCGCGCTGGACGAAAGCACGGTGGTCATCGACGGGCCGCTCAACGAGCGCACCTACATTGAGCTCACCGTGCGCATGATGCGCCAATTCGGCCTGCAGGTCGACGTGTCCGCGGACGGCAGGCGCTACACAATCCCGCCAAACCAGGTGCCGCGGCCCACGGATCTGGTCCTGCCGCCGGACATCGGTTCCGCCGCCTTCGGGCTGGCGGTAGGGGCCTTGCACCCGTCGGACATTTTGCTGCGCGGGTTACGACAGACCAGCTCCTGCGGCACCGACCATCCGGAGTCGGAGCTGCTGGACATCGTGGCGGCGATGGGCCTGCCCATGGAGTATGACCGGCAGGCCGACGGCGTCAGGGTGCGGCACCAAGGCCGGCGGATGGGCCCGGTGGACGTGGATTGCCGGACGGTGCCGGACATGCTGCCGGTGCTCTCGGTCATGGCTGCCCTGGCCGACGGTGAAAGCGTCTTCCGGCATGTGGAGCACGTCCGGCTAAAGGAATCAGACCGTGTGGTGGCCATGCTCCAGCTCAATAGCATGGGCGCAGACCTAAGCTTTGACGGCAGCAATTTACGCGTCCGCGGTGTTCCCCGACTACACGGCGCACACCTTTCATCCTTCAACGATCACCGGGTCCTGATGTCCTTGGCCGTCGCGGCAACAGCTGCTGCCGGCAGATCCTCGCTGACGTACCCGAATGCGTACCGGATCTCCTACCCGAAGTTCCTGGCCGCCATGCAGACGCTCGGCCTGGACATGGAGGTGGAGCGAGGCTCCGC
>JBBSSN010000376.1:0-2346 GCA_038242035.1 Actinomycetales bacterium | reverse complement strand
GGCCACCAAGGCCATGCCCAAGGAAATGCTCCCCGTCGTGGACAAGCCCGCCATCCAGTACGTCGTCCAGGAAGCCGTCAGCGCCGGGCTCAGCGATGTCCTCATGATCACCGGGCGGAACAAGCGCGCGCTCGAAGACCACTTTGACCGGGTGCCCGACGTTGAGCGCACGTTGAAGGCAAAGGGCGACGATGACCGGCTCGCGGCCGTGCAGCTCGCCACCGAGCTCGGCGAGATCCACTACGTCCGACAGGGCGATCCGAAGGGGCTCGGCCACGCCGTCCTGCGCGCCAAAACGCACGTCGGGAATGAACCGTTCGCCGTCCTGCTCGGGGATGACCTCATTGACGAGCGCGATGAACTGCTCACCACCATGATGAACGTGCAGGCCAAAACCGGCGGCTCCGTCATTGCCCTGATCGAGGTGGAGCCCGAGCAGATCTCCGCTTACGGTTGCGCCGACATGGAGGAGATCGACGGCGAAGATTACGTCCGCGTGCGCCGGCTGGTGGAGAAGCCGAGCCCGGAGGAAGCGCCCTCCAACCTGGCCATGATCGGCCGGTATGTGCTGCATCCGGCCATCTTCGAGGTCCTCGAAGAAACGCCGCCGGGCCGGGGCGGGGAAATCCAGCTCACCGATGCGCTGCAGACCATGGCGAGCAGGGAGGGCGACGGCGGCGGAGTGTACGGAGTCGTCTTCCGCGGGCGCCGCTATGACACCGGCGACAAACTCAGCTACCTCAAGGCCGTGGTGACGCTGGCGTGTGAGCGCGACGACCTGGGCCCCGAACTGCGCCAGTGGCTCGGTGGATTCACGGCGCAGCTGCCGGCCTAGGCTCATGCGGGGGGATTCCGGCTGGCCGGTGACGCTGGAATGCGGCGACATCATCCTGCGGCCGGTGCGGTACCGGGACAAGAAAATCTGGAGCGAGGCGCGCCGGCGGAACTTCGATTGGCTGGCCCCTTGGGAGGCCAGCAGCCCGGTCCCCGGCGTCCACCTGCCCACCTTCGCCGGGATGGTCCGGGCCCTGAACGAGCAGGCCCGGGCCGCGACGGCCCTGCCGTTCATCATCGCGGAACATCAAAGCGGGTTTACCGCACCGCGGCTGATCGGCCAGCTGACCGTCTCCTCGATTTCCTGGGGATCGGCGATGATGGCCACATTGGGCTACTGGGTGGATCAGGACCGCGCCGGCCGCGGGATTGCCCCTACAGCCGTCGCGATGGCCACCGATCACTGCTTCCGCAGTCTGGGCCTGCACCGAATGGAGATTAACATCCGGCCGGAAAACGGTCCCAGCCTGCGGGTGGTGGAGAAACTCGGTTTCCGCGACGAGGGGCTTCGACCACGGTACCTGCACATCAACGGACAGTGGGCGGACCACCGCAGCTTCGCCCTCACGGCGGACGAAGTCCCGGAGGGGCTGCTGCCGCGCTGGCTGCGGGAGCGCGGCGGGGCGTAGCGACCGAAAAACCGCCTAAATGGAGAGCGCCCCGCGACACGCCCTGAGCTAATGCCCGGTCCGGCACGATTCCCCCTTAAAGTTGAACCGTGGACGCACCCCTCAATACCTCAGTGATCCTGCTCGTCGCTGTTGCCCTGTGGCTGGTGTGGGTTGGTCCATATGTGCTGCGCAGACAGAAGCCAATACCGTTGGCGGACAGTCCGGCCGCGGTCCCGGAGGTGCTCGTTATCGACGCCGCTCCGGCCCCTCGCCCAGACGTTTTCATGGCCATGGAAACTCAGCCGACGCAGGAGACACAGATGAACACGACGAAGATTCATGACGTCCGGAACGGTGCCGTGACGGACCACGACGTGACGGCCGGTGGCGTGGCGGATGCCGGCAAAACGGACGACGGCGGCAAAACCGGTGGCAGCGCGGCACGGGTCGCGTCGCGGCCGGCCCGGTTGAAAATCCGCTACGGCCGCACGGCGCTGGCACTGTTAGGCGTGCTCGCCCTGCTGGCTACCGTCGTTGGCGGCGGACTCAAGCTACTGGGCCTGGCCTCGGGCCTGGTTCCCGCTGCCGCTGCGGTCATCTTCGTCGCGTCACTGGCACTGCTCCGCAGCCTTGCTGTGCGCGACCGCAAACGTAAAGTCGAGGCCGCTTTCCGCGCTGCCATGGGCTCCTCCAGCGCGCCGGTCCGCAGTCCTGGCACCGCGCCTGCCGCCGGCCAGCCCGCCGCCGGCCAGCCCGCCGCCGGCCGAGCCGCCGTCGCCGTCTTCAACTCCGCCGATTTTGACGCGGCCGACGCCGCAAAGCAGAACCAGGAAGCGGCGGCCAGGAAACCGCTGACCGCCGCCGAGCTTCGCCGGGCGGCCCTGGAAGTTGCCGCCCGCGG
>JBBSSN010000375.1:0-2366 GCA_038242035.1 Actinomycetales bacterium | reverse complement strand
TTTTGCCGGACGTTGAACGGGCTCACCCTCAGTTCCCGTGGGGAGACCCGGGGCTGCAACGGGTGCAGGATGTCGTAGATCTCCACGAAGTTCTGCTGCGAGGTTTCACTGACGTAGCTTGTCGCCGTCTGCACTTCCTCGAAACGC
Source organism: Actinomycetales bacterium (assembly GCA_038242035.1). Lineage (GTDB taxonomy): Bacteria > Actinomycetota > Actinomycetes > Actinomycetales > Micrococcaceae > Arthrobacter_M. Next base: position 2,219 of record JBBSSN010000375.1, on the reverse strand, counting down.
GAGACCTCGCATTCGTGCAGCGGGGTACGGGACTGGCCCTCGGTGAGCAGTTCCGCTACGGCGCGTGCCACACCGGCCGAATGGGTGACCCAGACGGCCTCGGCCAGGTAAAAGCCCTCCACCTCCGGAGATTCACCCACCAGCGGACCGCCGTCGGGGGTGAACGAGAAGATGCCGTTGAAGCCGTCCTCGATGGCGGCGTCCTGCAGAGCCGGGAGCAGCGCCTGGCTGTCGCGCCAGGAGGGCAGGAAATCCGCTTCGGTGAAATCCAGCCGGGAAGGCATCCGGTGTTCACTCATCTCATCCGGGCCGACGCGGGGGAGCCGGTCCAGATCCGCCGGCATAGGACGGTGGGCGTAGGAACCGATGCCGATCCGGTCGCCGTGTTCGCGGTAATAGAGGTCCTTGTCCTGGTAGCGCAGAATCGGCAGCTGTGCGCCGTCGGGCAGCTCGTTCCTGCCGGCCAGCGCCGGCAGTGCCGTCGTCGTGACGTATTGGTGGGCCAACGGCAGCAGCGGCACGGCCATGCCGACCATGGCGCCGATCTTCGACCCCCAGAAACCGGCGCAAGAAACGACGATGTCGGCCGGAATGACTCCGTCCGGAGTGCGGACGCCGCTGACTTTGCCGGCGCTTTGCTCGATGGCAAGGACCGGCGTCGAACCAACAAAGGTGACCCCCGCAGCGGCGGACCGCTCGATCAGCAGACGGACGGCCCGCGCCGAGGAGGCCAGCCCGTCGGAGGGCACATAGAGCCCGCCCAGGACCCGGTCCCGGCCAAGAAGCGGATAGTGTTTTTCGCATTCGTCCGCATCGATGACGCGCGCCTCGATGCCCCAGGCGGTCGCGTAGCCGAGTTTGCGGTGCAGCTCGGCCAGCCTGGCCCCGGTGGTTGCCAGCTCAAGGCCGCCCACCTGGTTGAAGCAGGAAACGCCGTCCGCGCGCAGCGAAAGCAGCTTCTCCACCGTGTAACCGGCAAATTCGCTCATTGTTTTGGAGGCGTTCGTCTGGAACACCAGGCCCGGGGCGTGTGATGAGGAGCCGCCGGCCAGATGCAGGGGACCCTGTTCGACGACGGTCGTATTGGTCCAGCCGCGGCTGGCCAGCTCATCGGCCAGGTTCGCTCCGACAATGCCGGCGCCGATAATCACGACGCGAGGTGATGGTGTCATTGAATAATCTCCAAGGGGCTTAGGCAGCGGAGGGGCGGGAAGGGTTGCGGGGCAGGCGCGGAAGCGGCCTGACAGACTAACGGAAGACGACGGTACGGGTTTTGTTGAGCAGCACCCGGTGCGTGGTGTGCCATTCCACCGCGCGGGACAGTGCCAGGGCTTCGGCGTCGCGGCCGACGGCAACCATCGATTCCGGATCCAGACAGTGGTCCACCCTGATGACTTCCTGTTCGATGATCGGGCCCTCGTCAAGGTCCGCAGTGACATAGTGCGCCGTCGCGCCCACGAGCTTCACACCGCGTTCGTAGGCCTGATGGTACGGTTTGGCTCCCTTGAATCCGGGCAGGAATGAGTGGTGGATGTTGATCGCCCGGCCCGCCAGCTCCCGGCAGAGCCCGTCCGAGAGGACCTGCATGTAACGTGCCAGAACCACCAGATCGATCCGGTAATCCGCCATGACGTCCAGCAGCCGGCGTTCGGCAGCGGACTTCGTCTGTGCCGTCACGGGAATATGGATGAAGGGCAGCCCTGCGGTCTCGGCCATCGGACGCAGATCCTCATGGTTGGAAACGACCGCCACGATATCCGCACTCAGGCAGCCGGAGCGCCAGCGGTAGATCAGGTCATTGAGGCAGTGCCCGAATTTTGAGACCATGATCAGCAGCCGCTCTCTGTGCCCATCGCTGATCTGGTACGTCATGGCGAACTTTTCCGCGGTAGGTGCGAAGCGTTGGGTGAGGTCCGACGCGGTCAGGGCCGACGCCGTCATCCCCAAGGCCGTCATCCCCGGGTCGGCATTGTCCCCCTGCAGCGCCTCATAACGGAAGGCTGTCCGCAGGAACAGGGTGCCGGAGACATGGTCATCCAGCTGCTGGTGTTCGACGATGTCGAAACCACCCTCGGTCAGGAAACTCGTCACGGCATGCACGATGCCCGGCCGCTCCGGACAGCTCAGGGTCAGGACGTGGATCGGGGAGCCGATCGGGGAGCCAACGGCTGCCCCGGACTCTCCCGGTGCTTCCTGCATCAGGACCTGCGCTCTAGCCA
>JBBSSN010000374.1:0-2368 GCA_038242035.1 Actinomycetales bacterium | reverse complement strand
GCAAAGGATGCATATCTGCGTCGGTTAAAGCGGATTGAAGGCCAGGTCCGCGGTATCGCCCGCATGGTGGACGAGGACAAATACTGCATCGACATCCTCACTCAGGTGGCGGCAATTAATAAGGCGCTTCACGCATTGAGCCTCGGTCTGATCGAAGACCACATAGCTCATTGCGTCGTGGGCGCGGCCCGCGAGTCGGACAAAGCAGGGGATCCGGCGATTGTCCAGGCAAAGGTCAAGGAAGCCACCGACGCGATCGGGCGGCTTTTGCGCTAGCTCCCCGGCAACCACCGGCAACTATCGACAAGGGAGAACCATCATGAAGTCCATCACCACTACCATCAGCATTTCCGGCATGACCTGCGGGCACTGCGTCTCGGCGGTTACGGAAGAACTCAAATCGCTTAAGGGCGTCGAAGAAGTCACCGTAGATCTGGCCGCCGATGGGATCTCCACCGCCACCGTGACCTCCCACCTGACCATCTCGCCCGAGGAGATCGGCGAGGCGGTCGCCGAGGCCGGCTACCTCGTCGTCGCCAACGACGCTTAGCCAACTGCTTCGCCTAGCCGCGAACGAGCCACCACCTCCGGAGGAATTCCCATGAGCACCGAAAAACTGCTGCACCAGCCGCTGACCCGGGTTATTGACCTGGATATCGACGGAATGACTTGTGCGTCCTGTGTGAACCGGGTGGAGCGCAAACTCGGAAAGCTCGACGGCGTGCGGGCGGCGGTGAATCTGCCACTGGAGTCTGCGCGGGTGACCGTCCCGGAGGGCGTGAGTGATCAGCAGATCCTCGACACCGTCAACGCCACGGGGTACAAGGCCACGCTGAAGGTCGTGCCGAATAGGGGGAGCGCAACGGACGACGACGGCGCGATGCCGGATCTCCACGCGGCCGCGGGCGGCCCTGGTCGAGCGGCGGAAGAACCCGCTGTCAGCGTGGCGGCACAATTACGGCCACGGCTGATACTCGCCACGGTGCTCAGCGTGCCGGTATTTCTGATCTCAATGTTCCCTCCCCTGCAGTTCCCCAACTGGGGCTGGGTTGTTGGCCTGCTGGCCCTGCCGGTGGTGACATGGTCGGCCTGGCCATTTCACCGCGCCGCGGCCATCAACGCCCGCCACTTCTCCTCCACCATGGACACGCTGGTTTCCCTGGGCGTGACGGCCTCCTACCTGTTTTCCGCCGTCATGCTTACGGCGGATCCGGCCATGACCGCACACCCTGAAATGGGCGGCCATGCGGAACTGTATTTTGAGGTCGCCTCGATAGTTGTCACCTTCCTGCTCCTGGGCCGCTACCTGGAAGCGAAGGCCAAGGCGAAGGCCGGGGACGCACTGAAGGCACTGCTGAGTCTGGGTGCTAAAGACGCCACGGTGATCCGCGACGGCGCCGAGGTCAGCGTTCCAGCCGCAGAGCTCGTGGCAGAGGACATCTTTGTCGTCCGGCCAGGTGAAAAGATCGCCACTGACGGCATCGTCGTCGAGGGCCGGTCCGCGGTAGACGCGTCCCTGATCACGGGAGAATCGATGCCTGTCGACGTGGACGTGGATGACACGGTCACCGGCGCCACCATTAATACCTCCGGCCGCCTGCTGGTCAAGGCCACCCGCGTGGGCAGCGAAACGACGCTGGCCCAGATGGGGCGTCTGGTCAGTCAGGCCCAGTCCGGCAAGGCGCCCATCGCCCGGTTGGCGGACCGGATCAGTGCCGTCTTCGTACCGATCGTGCTCGGCCTCGCCATCCTGACATTTATCCTGTGGCTGCTGCTCAGCGGCGACATCCAAAGCGCCTTCACCGCCGCCGTCGCCGTCCTGGTGATCGCGTGTCCCTGCGCCCTCGGCCTGGCCACTCCCGTCGGCCTGCTCACGGGGACCGGCCGCGGCGCCCAGCTGGGCATCCTGATCAAGGGCCCGCAGGTTCTCGAAGACACCCGCACGGTCGATACCATTCTGTTGGACAAGACCGGCACCGTCACCCAAGGCAAACTCGCCGTCACCGGCATCGTGACACTGGGTCAGCGAGGGGAAGCCGAGGTGCTGCGTTTGGCCGGATCCATCGAATCGGCCAGCGAACATCCGATCGCCCGCGCCATCGCGGCGGCGGCCGCGGAAGGACAGCCAGCTGGAGCGGGCCGCGCTGCGGTGAAGGGGTTCGAATCGGCTCCCGGCGGCGGCGTCCGAGGCACGGTTGACGGGCACGTTGTTGTGGCCGGGCGGGCCGAGTGGCTTGGCGAAAACGGGGTCCCAACCACTGATGCCCAGCAGGAAACGCTGCTAAGCGCGGAGCGGACCGGCGCCACCGCCATTTGGGTGGCCGTGGACGGAACCCCGGAGGGCATCATCAGCCTTGCCGATACCATC
>JBBSSN010000373.1:0-2384 GCA_038242035.1 Actinomycetales bacterium | reverse complement strand
TGTCCGTTGCGGACAGTCGCGCCCCGATTTTCCGGGCTCCACTCCCCCATCCGTGTGACGTCGCTGATCCGTTCATAAAGGGACAAGGCATCAGCGCGGATGAGGATGCTTTCTGAAACCGTAAATGTGCGTTTCACGCGGGAACTCCCTTGATAGACCATTTAGCGTCACCTTACAGCGTCAAAGAGACCCACGATCCCCGCACCGCCCCACCCATCCCGCCCCACCCCACCCTGCCCCGCCCCGCCCCGTAGACTGTCCTACATGACGGTGCTATTGGCGGGATGCGGCGATTTGGGCACCGAGGCAGGACTGCGCTTCGCCGCTGCGGGCCATCGCGTTCTGGGATGGCGCCGCCACCCGCAGAACCTTCCCGCCGTCATCGAAGGATCGGCTGTGGATCTGATGCAAACCCTGCCTCCGGTTCCGCCCGAAACCCGCATCGTCGTCGTCGCGGCGGCTGCCGGCCGACGGACGGTGGACGCGTACCGTGCCGCGTACGTGGATGTGCTCACTAATGTCCTTGATGCACTCGACCGCGACGATGTCCGGCCCGAACGGATTCTGTTCATCTCCTCCACCGCTGTCTACGGGGATTCCGGCGGCGGCTACATCGACGAGAGCACAGCAGCGGAACCGACGACGGCGACCGCCAGGGTGCTGCGGACGGCGGAGGAACTGCTGCACTCACGGCAACCGGACGCCGTCGTACTTCGCCTTGCCGGGATTTACGGACCGGGCCGGACGATGCTGATAGATCAGGTCCGCAATGGCACTGCCAAACGTCCGGACCAGCCGCAGTTCACCAACCGCATCCACCGCGACGACGCGGCCGCCGCGATTGTCCATCTGACCACTCGGGTGAGCGAGCCGGCGACCACGTATATCGGCGCCGATGACTGCCCGGCGGAACTCGGCGAGGTCCTGGGGTTTCTGGCCGCCGAACTTGGGCAGCGGATGCCGCCGAAGGAAGCCGGTCCCGCTGGTGCCTCCGGTGCCGCCCCGCGCGCCAACAAGCGCTGCAGCAATGCGCTGCTCCGCAGCACCGGCTTTGAGCTTGCCTACCCGAGCTACCGGGAGGGATACCGCGCCATACTGGCCGGCCGGGGAATCCGCCACGGTTGATATCTGCTCCGGGCGTGAACCATATCAGCCTGAACTGACTCCCACCGGGCCGGCTCTGCAGCGGCTGCTCACTCCGGCCCTCCCTTCCCTCTATTCCGCAGCTTCCGCCCCAGCGCCAGCCCCTGACTCCCGCCGCGGATCATTGCGGCGATGTTGTCAATTGCTGCCGGTGCCGGATGATCCAGCCAGTTGGCCGGTTTCGCGGAGCCAGCGTACCGCCTCGGCTACCGCCTGCAGGGACGTGTACCGCGGCACATAGCCCAGCAACTGCGTGGCCTTCGCGATACTCATGGATGGACTGCGCGAGATGTGCTCGTAGGTGACGTCGGCGTGCCCGGCGGCGGTCATTTGCCGGAACTGCTCAAACGGCACAAACTCGAGGTTCGCTTCCTTCCCGAACCAGCGGGCCGCAGCCTCCGCGAAGCCGCGAAGCGTCACCGCCCGGGGCGAAACGATATGGAAACTTTCACCGATGGCCGACGGCGGCGGATCGAGTGCGAGTGCGAAGGCCTGGGCAACATCGTCGGCATGGACGTGGTGCACCGTTTCGAGGCCGAAGTTCGGCAGCGTGACGCGCTCCCCCGCCGCCAGCTGCTGCCAGACTCCTGGATCCAAATTTCCCGCAGGATTGATCACCGGCCATCCCGGCCCGCTGATATGTCCAGGATGCAGGACCACCGAGCGAAGACCCCGATTGCGGGACTCGTCGTGCAGAACCGCTTCAATGTCCGCTTTGCCGATGCCGTAGGAACCAAGGGGATGGCGCGGTGCGTCCTCCGTGACGGGTACCTCCGCCGCTGGCCCGTGCACCCAGATGCTCCCGCAGGACAGTAGCGTGGTCCCGCTCCTGCGCAACGGCTCCACGAGCTGCAGGGCCGATTCCGGCGTGAAACACACCATGTCGACCACGACGTCGGCTTTTAGATCCGCAATGCGGCCGGCCAAAGTGCCGGCCGCGTCCTCCGCCTCGCGGTCTGCGGTAATCCGCACCACCTGCTGCCATGCCTGGTCCTGGCGGTACGGGGAACGCAATCCCCTGCTCATCGCCAGTACTTCATGTCCTGCGCGGACAAGTCGGGGAATCAGGTACCCGCCAACATGACCGGTGGCGCCGATGACGACAATTCTCATGTTCACTTCCAGACGGTCCATAAGCCGATAGGATACGGTCCGGCGGACACGCCGCTACCGCCTGAGGACGCTCTCTTCGCCGTCCAGGAATTCATCTTCCATGTCCCAGTCAACCGCTTTGCCGGTTG
>JBBSSN010000372.1:0-2388 GCA_038242035.1 Actinomycetales bacterium | reverse complement strand
GCACCGTCCGGCTGGCGCGTTCGGAAATGAGAACGCCGAGGACCAGCAGCACCGCGAAAGCGAGCGTGAGCATCGGTATCATCCACATTCCCCCATCTGTTTGGTTGCGTCAGAATACAGGAGTGGAACTGCTTTGGCGGCCGGGGTAAGGTGCCGCTCCTGGGCCGGACAATCAGCACGGGGCACGGGGCACGGGGCACGGGGTAGGGGGCAGGGGGCATGGAGGGCGACATGGCGGGAGACCAGGCCGGCAGACGCCCGCGCCGCCGTCTTCGACAGGGCATTTGGTCCCCTCCGCCGGAAGAGGAAGTCGGATACGCTGGGATGATTATTGTTGCCCTGGTTCGCTAAGTGACGTCGGGAGGACCGGATTGGCCAACCACCTTGAGCGCTACCGCCAGGTAGCGGAGACCCTTTCCCGTCACGGGCTCGCCTGGCTGCTCGGTGCAACCGGACTTGAAAGACTTGTCCCCTTCCCGCGCGGCGTTGGGGACGGGGAGCATGCACCGCTGAGCAATGCCGAACACCTGCGTCTTGCCTTGGAGGAGCTCGGCCCCACGTTCATCAAGCTCGGGCAGGTCCTTTCGACCCGTTCGGACCTGTTGCCTCCTGAGTTCAGGAATGAACTGGCAAAGCTTCAGGACGATGCGCCTGCATTGCCCGCAGGGACCGTTGAAGGGCTGATTGTCCAGGAACTTGGCGCCCTCCCGACCGCTTTGTTTGCGGTTTTTGACTCCGAGCCGCTTGCCTGCGCCTCCATCGGTCAGGCCCATGCCGCCACCTCGATCGATGGAACAGAGCTGGTCGTGAAGATTCGTCGCCCTGGTGCTGTCCGCCAGATCGAAGAGGATCTGGAAATTCTGCAGAACCTTGCGGCTCAGGCCAGCCGGCGGTGGGCTATCGCCGATGACTACGACCTGGTGGGAATCGCGGCGGAATTTGCGCAGACATTGCGTGCGGAATTGGACTACCTCCAGGAAGGCCGTAGCGCCGAGCGTTTTACCGTCAACTTCGCCGGTGACGACAGCATCCATGTCCCGAAGATTTTCTGGGACTTTACTACCTCGCGGGTTCTGACCATGGAGCGGATCAGGGGAATTAAGGTCAGCGACCTTGAGGCCCTTGACGCCGCCGGCATAGACCGGCGGGACCTGGCGAAGCGTGCGGCCGGCGCCGCCGCAAAAATGATTTTCGAGGACGGTTTCTTCCACGCCGATCCGCACCCGGGAAACCTGTTTATCGAAGACGGCGGACGAATCGGTCTGATCGACTTCGGCATGGTCGGCCAGGTGGACGAGAAACTGCGTGCCCAGCTGGGACTGCTGCTGCTGGCCTTGGTCCGGCACGACCCCGACCGGGTCACGGCAGCCCTGCTGGAGCTGGCCACATCACGCCGGGCTGCCGAATCTGTCCGGTTGCACCACGATGTGGTGTCGCTGATCGACCTCTATGAAGGCAAGCCGCTGGCCGAGGTCCCCGTTGTCCGGCTCATTCAGGAAACGTTGGCAATTTTGCGCCGCCATCATCTTCAGCTTCCGCGGGAGATGGCGATGCTGCTGAAAATGGTGCTCATGACGGAGGGGCTCGGGGTGCTGCTGGATCCGGCATTTCAACTCGGAGAAGTGCTCGGTCCGTATGTACAAAAACTGGCTGTTGAGCGGATATCCGTGGCTGCCTTCGCCCGAAAGCTCGGTAAGGCCGGGAGCGAGGCCGTGGAGCTTGGCCTGGATCTTCCCGGGCAGCTCCGCCGCCTCCTGGCTATCGTGGACCGCGACGGCGTCGAAGTTCATCTGCGGGCTGCTGAACTCGAGCCGCTCGTGGGACGGATTGAACGGATCGGCAACCGGCTCGTCGTCGGCATGTTGACCGCAGCCTTCATTAGGGGGATCGGTGAACTCACCACCGCTGACACCTCCCGCTGGCAGCAATGGCAACGGCCGCTGCTCGGTTCCGGTCTCGGCGCGGTCGGGAGCCTGGGCGCCTACCTAGGCTGGACGGCGCTGCGCAGACGTCGGCCGCGCTGAATCCAGGTCCGGCCGCGGTATTCGTCCCGTGAATTTACCGGACATGAATGCGACCGGTTGGGACCACGATCAATAGGGACTTTCGGCCGTAGTCGGACGCAGGTCCGGGGCCTACACTAATGCTGGCGGAGCGGTGCTCCGGGGGATTCCCTGCAAGCATTGGATATTCCGTTTGGATCGGCAACACCCCGACAGTACGCTCACCGGTCTGGATGCCGCTGCGCCCCCGGCTCTGAAAGAACTCGCCCGCGCCGGCAGCGAGGACGTGCTGCATTCCCTGCAAACGGATTCGAGCGGACTGAGCTCTGAGGAGGCCCGGCGGCGCCTGCTGGATTACGGGCCGAATGCCTTGCGGATCCACAAG
>JBBSSN010000371.1:0-2392 GCA_038242035.1 Actinomycetales bacterium | reverse complement strand
GGTCACGGACGCGGCCGGGGCACCCGTGGTGCTTGGCTACTTCCAGCCCACGTTCCTGTATGAGTCGTTGTGGTGCCTGGCGGCTGCTTCCTTGCTGATGTTCCTGGATAGGCGGTACCGGCTTGGCGCGGGATCAGTATTTGCTCTCTACGTGGTCTTCTACACCTCCGGTCGGTTCATCTTCGAATTACTACGCGCCGACTACGCCAACACGATCCTTGGGCTGCGGGTCAATACCTGGGTTTCCGGTTTGCTCCTGCTGGCCGGTCTCGCCGATTTCCTGGCGTTGCGCCGAAGAGACCGCTCCGCAGCCCGGCTGGACAGTCCGGACAATGAACCGATCGCGGACACCGTTACATCAGGGAATGGAAGTACTAAGTGAACAACGCGGACGCCGTGGGGAAACGTCGAGAGGACAGCGATCACGCCGACCGTCTTCGACGGCTGGTCAGCTGTCCCGCCAGCATCCCTGGCAGGGGCTATCACTGCCCGTACAGATCTAAGCCGACGAGTTGTACACTTGACCATATGGACGTAGGGATCAGTACGTTGCGCGCAGAATTATCGAGTTGGATCGAACGGGCTCGGGCGGGCGAGGAGGTTGTGGTCACCGACCGGGGCATTCCAGTGGCCCGATTACTTCCGGTCGACACGGCACCGCTGCTCGACCAGCTCGTTCAGCGCGGGGTTCTGAGCCGGCCAGGCCGTGCTGGTCGTCCGGCCGCGCGTGGCGCCGACCGGGTACATGTGCGCGGTTCAGTGGCGGACCTGGTCGCCGAGCAGCGTCGTTGATCGGTGACGATCGTGTATTTCGACAGCAGCGCCTTTGTCAAGCTGATTGTCGAGGAGGATGGCAGCGACCTCGCAGCCGCGCTCTGGGACGGCTGCGATGCCGCTGTTTCCAGCAGGCTTGCGTATCCTGAGGTGCGCGCTGCCTTGGCCGCTGCCGGGCGCGATCATCGTCTGGACGCCGCCGATCAGCATCGTGCCGAAGGGGCATGGGAGGAATACTGGGCTGCGACAAGAGCTGTTGAGTTGACAGCCCCAGTCACCGTTCACGCCGGACAACTAGCCGGTCAACATGCTCTGCGGGGCGCGGACGCGGTGCACCTGGCCAGTCTGCTCGCGATTGGCGCCGAGGAAACACTGTTCGCCGTCTGGGACCAGCGGCTTCGGTTGGGAGCGCGCGCGGCAGGGATCCAGCTGGCTCCAGTGGTTTAGCTCGGCGGACGCTCCAACCGGCTGAAGCAGGACTGAGGCTCAAGCTTTAGTCCAGGACTCCCCACCCTGGCTATGGGAACGGATTGACCTGCAGAAAAGCGAGTACTGGGTTCGCGGACAAGCCCATCAGCAGTGACAGGATCCCCAAGACTATTGCCATTCGGGCACTCCGCGGGGCGACCAGGGTGGCACCCTGTCTGTCCGCATTCGCCGTTGCCGCACCGGCGCCTGGGGCGCCTTCCCCCGGCAAGTCGGCGCCGTCGTCGTCCGCCGTTGCCTGACCCCGCCCCGGCTGGAAGAGCCGGTAGATCCAGCGCAGGTAGTAAAAGACGCTGGCCACAGAATTGATCAGCGCGAGCACCACCAGCCAGCCGAGGCCCGCGTCGAGCGCGGCGGTGAAGGCGGTGAGCTTGCCCACGAAGACGGCCGTGGGGGGTGTGCCGACCAGTCCAAGCAGGCAGACGATCAGGCTCAGCGCCAGCCAGCGGTGCGTCCGGAACAACCCACGGTAATCGTCCAGGGTGCGCAGCGCAGGGAGCGCACAGACGACGGCAAAGGCGCCGAGATTGGTGAAGGTGTAGCCGAGCAGATAGAACAGCAGACTGGGCAGCGCGAGGTCCGAATGCCCCACGGCCGCAGTCACCATCAGCAGGTAGCCGACCTGGCTGATGGTGGAGTAGGCGAGCAGCCGCAGCACCGTGCTCTGGAAAAACGCGGCCAGATTGCCCAGCGTCATGGTCAATGCCGCCAGCAGTGCCAGCATTAGCGGCCACGCTACGGGCACGCCGGGCAGGGAGCTGAGCCGAAAAAGCGCAATGAGTGCACCGATTTTGGGGATCGTGGAAATGAATGCGGCGGCCGGCCCGGTGGTGCCGTCGATGGCGTCCGGGACCCAGAAATGGGCCGGCACAGCGCCGGCTTTGAACAGCAGCCCGGCGGCAACAGCCAGCAGCCCGACGGCGGCGGCGCCGGCAGGTGCGCCGGGCAAGGCGCGGGCCAGGCCGGCATAGGAGGTGCTCCCGGCGGCGCCGAAGAGCACCGTGATTCCCACCAGCAGCAGCACGCCGAACAGCGCGCCCATCAGGTAGTACTTGAGCATCGCCTCGGTGCCGGCTGAGTCTTTGGCGAATCCCACCAGGGCATAGAGCGGAATGCTGGCGAGCAGGTAGCC
>JBBSSN010000370.1:0-2395 GCA_038242035.1 Actinomycetales bacterium | reverse complement strand
CGGAATCGCTGCTGGATCAAGCGCCACTAGAGCATACCGGCCAGCGCCACCCCGGCACCGGCCGCGGCAACGGCCAGCACCATGGTGCCCAATCCGTTAACAATGGCGTACCACGTCCTGCCTGCCTGGATCAACCGGACGGTTTCGAAGCTGGCGGTGCTGAATGTCGTATAGCCCCCCAGAAAGCCCGTGCCGGCCACGAGCTGAAAATCCATTCCGACGTGCTGCGTCAGCACCAGGCCGGCAATAAAGCCCAAGGCCAGCGAGCCCGTGAGGTTAATGGCGATGGTCCCCAACGGCAGCGCCGTGCGGAACCACGAGCGGATCAGACCGTCAAGCAAAAACCGGGCCCCCGCACCAAGGCCGCCAGCCAAGGCGAGCAGCAGCACCGTCATGCTGTCCCCGCGGCGGTCCGCTGTCGGTGCCGCCATGCCGCTGCCCCGATTCCAGCGATCGTCGCACCGAAACCACCGCACAAACCCGCTCCAAGGTAGCCGGCTACCCCAAAGATCCTGCCGTGCCCCAGCAGCATATTCGCGTCCAAGGCCAGCGAACTGTAGGTGGTAAAGGCTCCCATGAAGCCCGTTCCGACGAGCAATCGAATAATCCGCAGTTTCCCGGCGTCGGCGCCATGTCGGACCAATGACTCCAGGAGCAGGCCCAGCAGGAAAGCTCCGGCGAGATTAATCAGCAGCGTCGGCAGCGGCCAGCCGCCCGGAACCGGAAGGAGCGTCGTCAGGCCGTAACGCGCAGAAGTCCCGACGGCACCGCCGGCGATCACCAGGACAATGAAACCGGGATGCAGGTGGACCTGTCGCGGCCTCCGGCGGTCCACCACGGCATCCGGATCGTCCGGCAATGACCCAGCAGCGCGGAAACGGGACCCAACCGGCCGTGTCATCGCCGCTGTCCGCCGTCTGACCCAGCACGGAAGGGCCCCAAGGGGATAACCAGCGGGATCTGCTGCCAGCAGCCGGAGCGACCAGGCCACGGGGATCGGCGTGAGCAGATAGGCCAGACGGGCAGTGAGGGCCGCGTCCAGTTCCGCACCATCGTCAACAGCATCGGGGTCGATGGGCCGCGAGCTTGCGGGTACTCCCCCGCGGGCTGGCTGGCCTGGCATCGTCCCTACCAGCACGGGGCCGGTTCCCAGCGGAATTACGGCCGGCTTTTGAACGCAGTCTTCGTGGACACTGTCCTGGTGATCACGACTGTGTCGCTGCTGTTCGGGGCCATTCATGCCTGCGAACTCACCCACCTTAGGTTGATCAAGGCAGGAACCATCAGCCGCGTGGCTGATCGGACCGGTCATCCGGTTCCGGCGGGATCCATCACCGGCTTTCGACTTTACCCGGCCACCGCACCCCCACGCCAGCGCGCCTTTCCACCTGCGCCCCGCAGGACTACGCTGCCACCATGAGCGAAAATTCAGATGACCGGGAACCGGCAAGTGAAGACGAGGAAGCCCGGGACTCGCTGGCCGGTGACTTCTCCAGGCTCCTCGATCCGGACATAGCGGATCTCGATGAGGATTCCGGCGCTGGAATGGATCAGCCGAACCCCGATCGCCGGTAGGCTCAAGGGTTTCCAGCGCTCATAGAGGTCACCAATATGGGAGGGAAAAGACCCTCACCAAAAATGTGCCACATCGATCACGAGTCTTGAGCCTCATGACCGACTATGCCTGCGCCCGGCGCCGCTACCGTCACGCTGAGGAAAGCGCCGCCGTCCAGCGGGACGGTCCGCCCGGAGCCCTGGCCTTGGCGACTGAGCCCCAGGTAATTCCACAGTATGGGGCTCATGCCGCCACACCTCCCCGGTTGCAGAACAGATATGAATATGATGTGCGACATTGGGCAAACACACCACATAGCCAGGAATGACATCACAGACCGCGGAGCAACGAAAAGACAACAACAAAATATAGCAAGCCTCCTTGCCAATTGACGGTGTTACCGGCCTAAGGTTGATCCAGGAGTACCTCTGTAGATCAACCCAGCTGCAGTCCGATAATTCATCTCGAGCATTGAAAGCGAGAACATCATGATCAGCGCGGAAAACCTGACTGACATCGCGGACGGCGGCGGCGACGTCCTAACCAATGACGGGGACAAGATCGGCTCGATTGGGCAGCTATACGTTGATGACGAGACGGGCCGCCCTAATTGGGCCACGGCCAAAACCGGATTGTTCGGCACTGGTGAATCCTTTGTCCCTCTTGGCGACGCTACGATCCGAGGCAACGATATTGTGGTCCCGTACAGCAAGGACAAGGTCAAGGACGCACCGCGGGTCGACGCCGACGGCCACCTTTCCGAGGAGGAACAAAACGATCTCTACCGGTACTACGAGCAAGCCGGACGAACGCGCAATACGGCCGACACCGACCGCCGGG
>JBBSSN010000369.1:0-2397 GCA_038242035.1 Actinomycetales bacterium | reverse complement strand
GGTCTGTCTCCAACGTCACATGGGACGGGGCCGCCCTGAAGCTGGCTGGCAAGGTGCAGGGAAACAGGGCTTCGCCGTACCGGACCGCGGTGTTGTTTTCCGCGGTCAAAACGGGTCTACGTCCGGATGCCGATCTTCGTCCCAGCAGCGGATCGTGCTCCTGCCCTATGGGATACGGCTGCAAACATGTTGCCGCCTTGTTGCTGACCAGCAATGAGGGATTTACCCGCGCCGCTCCGCAGTGGACCGGCATGGAGCCGCTTTTCGCCGAACCGGCCCATACGCCGCCGCGGGTCCTCGCACCACCGCCCAGGCCGGCCCCCGAGCCCGAGCCGCTGTGGACAAAACAGCTGGATTCGCTGCTCACGCCGGTCCGGCAGCCGGCGTTCACCGGCGGGTACCGCGCCGGGCGTCCCGCCCCCGAGGTCCCCACTCCTCTGGGCGTCCAGTTCGAGCTGCGCGAAGTGGCCAATCAGCAGTTCGGCCACCAGCGGAGACGTAACGCGCTCATGCCGGACGGCCAGGACGATAAGAAAGTCCTGCTGACGGTCCGGCCGGTGAAACGAAACGCCAAGGGCAAATGGCTTGTCGGCAACCTGCGCTGGGACGCCTTCCGGGACGCAGGCTACGGCTATGGCTACGGCACCACGTCAATCTCGGACTGCAACCAGGTCCATGTTCAGTGGATGCGAACCTTTGTGGCGGTGCACAATTCCGGAACGGCGCACGCGGCGCGGGACGCATGGCTCTATCTGGATCATTTCAACAGTCCGCTGTTCTGGGGCCTGCTCGCCCAGGGTGCCGCCGCCGGCGTCGAGTTCGTCGGCACCAAGGCCGGAAGCGTCGTCGTCATTCACGACCCGGTTTCCGTTTCACTTGACGTGCGGGCGGAAGATGACGCCCTGCAGTTGCTTCCACACGCCGAGGCCGGCGGAGAACCGCTGAATCCGTCCGCCCTGGGACTCATCGGCCAGCAGGGTCACGGTCTCTTCTGGTGGGATCCGGACAAGGCCCCAGCAGGACCGGAGCAGTCCACGATTCACCTGGCGCCCGCGGCAGATCCAATCGGTGATGTACTGCGGCCGTTGATCGAGACACGCACTCCGCTGCAGATTCCGGGGGCCGGCCGGGACGCCTTCCTGGAAAACTACTTCCCTAAGCTTCATCGCAACCTCCGGATCGTCTCCAGCAACGGTTCGGTCGAATTCCCCCAGTTGGTCCCCCCGTTGCTCGTCCTCCGCGCGGCGTACATCCCCGAGGCGGTGCCCGCACCCCGGCGTGGACGCAAGCCCCAGGCGGCCACGGGCCCCGGTGTCCTCACCCTGGACTGGCACTGGGAATACACCGTTGGGGCAGGCGTCCAGCGGCGTCCGCTGCTGGACGCGGGCAGCGGACCCGGTGACAGGGACGATGCCTTCGAATCCGCGCTGCTGAGGCGGGTTGCCGAACGGCTGTCAGTCTTCTCCCCCGCGTGGCTGCAGCAGCTGCCGGACGCGGTCACAGGACTGGCCGCCACCAGCGGCGGGTTGACCCTGTCCGGCCTGGACGCCGCGCGGTTCTCCGCCGCGGCCCTGCCGGAGCTGGCCGGGCTGGAGCATGTGCGGGTGGACATCGTCGGGGAGGCGCCCGATTACGCCGAGCTGACCGAAGCGCCGCGGATTGACATCAGCACCAAAGGGACCGACGACGGCGACTGGTTCGATCTGGGCGTAACGGTGACCCTGGGGGAGACCGATGTTCCCTTCGACACGCTGTTCCGCGCGCTGGCCGCCGGCGAGGAGCATCTGATGCTTGCCAACGGAAACTACTTTGCCTTGGACCAGCCCCAATTTGTCCAGCTGCGGAAGCTGATCGAGGAAGCCCGCTCGCTGCAGGAGAAGGACTCCGGCCTGCAGATCAGCCGGTACCAGGCAGGCCTCTGGGACGAACTCGAGGAGCTGGCAGCCACCGCGGTGCAGGCCGGATCCTGGCGATCCTGCGTTTCCGGGCTGCTGCAGCTGGGCGAGATGGCGCCGGTGCCCGTGCCCGCCGGCATCAGCGCGTCCCTGCGCCCCTATCAGCAGCAAGGATTCAGCTGGCTCGCGTTCCTGTTCGACCACGGTCTGGGGGGCGTGTTGGCCGACGATATGGGACTGGGCAAGACCCTGCAGACAATCGCGTTGTTCTGCCACGCGAAGGCCGCGGCGCAGTCGTCCTGCACCGGGCCCGCCCAGCCGTTCCTCGTCGTCGCCCCCACTTCGGTGGTACCAAACTGGGCCGCAGAAATCGCACGATTCGCGCCCGGCCTGCGGACAGTGGCCGTGTCCGATACTCTCCGGCGCGCCGGGACGGACGCCGCCGCACTCACCAACGGGGCGGACGTCGTCGTCGTTTCCTACACGCTTTTCCGGCTGGACT
>JBBSSN010000368.1:0-2401 GCA_038242035.1 Actinomycetales bacterium | reverse complement strand
GCGCCTTAGGGCCCGTGCGGCCTTTCCCTTGAGACTAGATTTGTACCATGCACACACTCGATGGCGCTGGCCGTTCCTCCGGTCCGTCAGCCGCGCAGCCGGAACTCATCTTGGTGACCAGAACCGGCTGCCACCTGTGCGCGGCTGCGCGGGTAGTAGTGGCCGCCGTGGCTGCGGAGCTGGGACTGGCGTGGCAGGAGCGCTCCCTCGACGACGACGCGGCGCTGGCCGGGCGCTTCGCAGAGGAAGTTCCGGTGGTGCTGGTCAACGGCGTGCAGCGGGACTTCTGGACCATCGATCCGCGGCGGCTGCGCCGCATTCTGCTGGCGATTATGGAGCCACCCGCCGGCTAAGGGCCGCTTTCACGGCTTGGCCGGCCCGGCTTGGCGTTCTACAGTGGAGTTCTACCGCCGTGGAATTCCGCCGTGGATTCCGCTGGAAGAAATTGGGGAGCAACGTATTTGACCACATCTGAGATTCGGCCGCCCTCCCCTGCTGCACTGCCGGAAATGGCGCGCCAGCTGCCCTCCGCGACCGTGGCGAGGCTGACAATTTATTTGCGCTCCCTGTCTGCCATGCTGGCCGACGGCGTCGAGCGGGTTTCGTCGGAGGCGCTGGCGGAAGCGGCTGGCGTGAGTTCCTCCAATGTCCGCAAAGATTTGTCCTACCTCGGTTCCCACGGCACTCGCGGCGTGGGGTATGAAGTCCAGCGTTTGAGCGGCAACATCGCGGCCACCCTGGGACTGACGCACGATTGGCGCGTGGCAATCGTCGGTGCCGGGAATCTGGGCCGTGCCTTGGCCCGCTACACCGGCTTCGAATCCCGTGGTTTCGACGTCGTAGCACTTTTTGACGCCGATCAGTTGATAGTCGGCAATGAGGTCGGCTGGCTCAGGGTCAGCGACGTGCGGGACCTGGAAGTGGTACTGGCACGCACGCGGGCAAACATGGCGGTCCTGGCGCTGCCGGGGACCGTCGCCCAGCAGGTGTGCGACCGGGTCGTCGCGGCCGGCGTGCACAGCATCCTGAGTTTTGCCCCGGTGGTCCTGCAGGTACCCGGCTCCGTCAATCTTCGCAAGGTGGATATGGCGACCGAACTGCAGATTCTGGCGTATCACGCGCAACGCATCCAGGACTCCGGCGATGCAGCCGGGGTGTCCTAGCGCCTGAAGTAACCCCGGACCGCCGGTAGAAACACCAGAATGATGGCGACGACGCCCAAGACCATTTGGACTGCCGTGATCAGATCAGGCTGGAGCAAGGACAGCAAGGACACCGCAGCCAGGACAGCTCCGGTGATTCTGGCCCAATTACGGCCCCTGCGGATCTGGTAAGCGAGCAGAATATAGACGCCAACGGAAACGGCGCTGACGACCAATGCCGTAATGAGCAGCGGCTGCAGCAAACTGTCGTCGGTGAGCCCGGCGTTGCGGAGCATCTGCCCGGCCGTTGATCGTCCTGCTGGGGTGACCAGCGCGAGGCCACCCAAGATCACGAGCAAGGCCTCAATGACAGCGGCGGCGAGGATGAGCCAGAACGCAACCTCAACCTGACGCGGCGCAGCCTGCCGGGTGCTGCCCGGTAGCGGTACCGAAGACGGCACCGGCTCAGCGGCCGGTGGCTGGTATCCCGGCGGGGCATACTGCCCGTAACGTGGAACACCCGGCGATATCTCGCCATAGTGGCCGGGCCCTGGCGGCTGTGGACCGGTCGGGGGCTCTTCCTCGGGGGTGCTCATGGGGGTCCAATCGATCAGTGGCGGATGGGCCTGTGCCGTAGGTTGCGGCCAAAAAGCGGGCCGCGGTGGGGTTCTTCAACCCTACCGCGGCCGCCTTATCGCAGTTGCCCTACCGCCGGTCCGATTGGCTACCGCGGGGGCCCCTGCGGCCTCCGGGCTGCGAAGTATGCCTGCGCCGGGGGAAGCAGCAGCATGATGCCGCCAATAACGGAGGCGACGTAGGCGAGGACATTGATGAAGCCAAGAATGCTGGCGAACATTCCGATGAGTGAGATAAGGGCGCCGATGACGCTCAGGGCAGCCAATACGATCATGACGATGCGGGCCCAGCCAACTCCTTCCTTCGTGAGGAGGGCAAACCAGATGAAGACGGCCGCGAAGATCACCGCGAAGACAAACCCGACTATCCTAGCCGCGACGAAGATGCCTCCGAGGCTCCCGACGGTAAAAATTTCGATCAGGGATGCCAGCACGTTCAGCAGGGCGCCGGCAACAAAGAGCAGGTAAGCGTTTTTTACTTCGCGGGGAATTGAGCTGAGGTCTTGGAGCCGTTGCGGAAAATTGCTGAAATTGCCTGCGGGCGACTTCGGCCGTTGCTGGTATTCGTTCTGGAATCCACCGGCGGCGTGCTGATAAGCAGGCGGTGCCTGATAAGCCGGCGGT
>JBBSSN010000367.1:0-2405 GCA_038242035.1 Actinomycetales bacterium | reverse complement strand
CAAGGAAACCAGCGAGCATGTGGCCAAGCATGAATACCACATGCTCCGCAAGCTGCGGCGATTGGACGTTCCCTGCGTCGAACCCGTCGCCGTCATCAGCGGGCGCACCACCGCCGACGGCGTCCCGCTGGACCCGGTGTTGGTCACCCGCCATTTGAAGTTCTCGCTGCCGTACCGCGCACTCTTCTCCCAGATGCTGCGCCGGGACACCCTGACCCGGCTCATTGACGCCCAGGCACTGCTACTGGTCCGGCTGCACCTCATCGGCTTCTACTGGGGCGATGTCTCGCTCTCCAATACGCTGTTCCGCCGCGACGCCGGGGCCTTCGCCGCCTACCTGGTGGACGCCGAGACCGGCGAGCTGTACCCGGACCTCTCCACCGGGCAGCGCGAATACGACCTGGAAATCGCGCGGGTCAACATCGCCGGCGAACTAATGGATCTGCTGGAGGGTGGCCTGATCGAGGAAAAAGTGGATCCTGTCGCCACCAGTGAGCTGATCATGGACAGCTACCGCCGACTCTGGGGGGAACTGACCGGGAAAGAGTCCTTTGAGCTAGGTGAGCGCTGGCGGGTGGGGGCCCGCATCCGCCGCCTCAACGAACTGGGCTTCGACGTTGGCGAGTACGCCATCAAAACCACTCCCGACGGCGCCACCATCTCGTTACAGCCGAAGGTGGTCGACGCCGGCCACCACCAACGCCGGCTGCTGCGCCTGACGGGTATCGACGCACAGGAAAATCAGGCCCGGCGGCTGCTTAACGACATGGACACCTACCGCGCGGACAACAGCCCGGACCAGGATGAGGAAATCAGCGCGCACTCCTGGGTCAGCCACGTCTTCGAGCCGATTGTCCGGTCCATCCCGCGGGAGCTGGGCGGCAAACTCGAACCGGCGGAAGTAGTGCACGAGGTGTTGGAGCACCGCTGGTATATGTCCGAGCGGCAGGACCGCAACGTCCCGCTGGCGGAAGCTGTGCAGTCTTACCTGGACACCATTCTGCGGCACCGGCGCGATGAGGCCGCCATCATGCTCACCGCGGATACGGCCACGATGAAAATCCTCGAAGGCGGCACGCTTGGCGAAGATTCCTAACTAGCTCCGACGCCTTGTCGGCAACGGCCTAGTGCCGGCCGGCATTCGGCCGGTTCAGCAGATAGAGGCCGATGGATCCGCCGGCGACCACCACGACGGCTGCCATGATCAGCAGAATCACCGTGAGGCCCATCCCGCCCGAGGTTTGACTCGCCTTGCTCACATCAGCATTGGCGTGTGCTGTCTTCGCCGATGTCGCCGGTGCCGCAGTTCGTACGTTCGACTCAGACGTCACAGCGGTGTATGTCGGCAATGCGCTTTCGCTCGTCGGTGCTGGCTGGCTGCTGGGCAGGGTCGGCGCCTCGGCGGTACCGGCGGCGGGCGGTTCAACAGTCCCTACGTCATCCGCAGGAGCCCGGACTAGAAGCCGCTGGACCTCCGCTGAGGGGGACGTCTCCAATGGCGGCTCCGACACGAACAGCGTGGCTTCTCCCGGTGTTAAGGAACTGGAAGTGGTGGCGATGGCGGTGGTAACGGACTGTTCCGCCGTGGCCGTCCCAGCACCCGTAGCTGTCGCTGTAGCCGTAGCCGTAGCCGTAGCCGTATCGTCATCGCCGTAGGCTCTCCCGGCAATCAGCAGCGCAGCGCTCAGCCCAAGAAAGAGCACAGCAACAAGGGCAATCCCTTTAGCCGCCATAGCCCGCACTAAAATCCGCAAATTCATCTCTCCGAAATCGGTGCTGGCTCGGTGCCGAGCCCCCAAGTGTCCTCCCGCATCATTCCCCGATGGTGGACGGATTGCAAGTTTTCGGCTGTCCGTAGCCTGCCGGTGCTATTGGCGAGGCCCGCACCGATCGGGAAATCCGTTACGTAGCCAGTCCGATGGCAACGGCGAAGGGCCGGGCGCGGCGCCCAGGGTCCGATCGCCCGAAAGCGGGGCCTGCCCGCGAAGGCGGTGCTGGGCGGCACCTCGTTCGCGGGCAGGCCCCTGTGTCACGGATGTCCGCGCGGGGAGCTTCCCTTAGCCGGCTATGCCCGCAACGGTGCTGAGAAGGGGTGGTGCCCGGCATGCTTAGGCTCTGCGACGGAGCTGGTGCGCCGTGTCATGTCGGCCGGCGGACGGGCATCACTCGATCCGGGAACTGGGTGTATCCGGGAACGTGTCGGGTGGCCGGGGGGTCGTGGTGGTGTTGGGGTGTGGGCCGGGGTCCGTGCCGGTCGGGGGTCGGGTGTTGGGGGTGTTAAAGGGGTCAGGCCCCGCACGGTGTGCGGGGCCTGGCCTTTTTTGAATGGTTGTCCGGCGGTGTCCTACTCTCCCACACCCTCACGAGTGCAGTACCATCGGCGCTGTGGGCCTTAGCTTCCGGGT
>JBBSSN010000366.1:0-2436 GCA_038242035.1 Actinomycetales bacterium | reverse complement strand
CATGGAATGGGGAATTGGCGTGACCAGCGCCACCCACCAGCCCGCCAGCTTCGGCGCCGGCAGCGGCAGCGCGTAGATGTAGCGCCGGCTCAGCCCCGCCTCATGGGCATAGCCATACATCAATGCTCCATACGTCAGCACCTCCCGGGAGCCAATATCAAACGTCCGGTTGATTCCGGAGGGCATGCCTGGCGCAGCCACCAGATAATGCAGCACGTCCCGGATCGCAATGGGCTCAATCCGGTTCTGCACCCAGCTCGGTGATGGCATTGCGGGGAGGTTGTCTGTGAGGTGGCGGATCATTTCAAAAGAGGCCGAACCCGATCCGATCACCACCCCTGCCTGGAACACCACGGCCGGCACCGCACCGGAGAGCAGTGTTCTGCCGACCTCGCTGCGGGACCGCATATGAGGGGACAATTTCCCGGTCCCGGGGTGCAGTCCACCGAGGTACACAATGCGGTCAACACCAGCCGTTTGTGCAGCGGCCGCCACCGTGCGCGCCGTCTCCAATTCCTGCTTTGCAAAATCAGGCCCGGACCCCATCGCGTGAACCAGGTAGAACAACGTATGGACGCCCGCACAGGCGGCGGTTGTGTCCGCCTCCGACGTCAGGTTCCCTTGGATGATTTCCACGTCCCCGCGCCACGGCACCGATTCCAGTTTTTGCGGCGAGCGCACCAGAACCCGCACCTTGTATCCCTCGGCGAGCAGTCGGGGCACCAACCTGCCGCCGACATAGCCGGTGGCTCCGGTGACCAGAACCAGTTTGTCCTTCGTGGAATCCGTCATGCCATGATCCTACGGCCGTCCACTGACACGGCGGAAGTTTCCGCACCGAGAACGGAAGCGGCCTCCGGCGACCACCGGCTCAGCGGCCGCTACGGGCCTCGTCCAGCAGTTCACGGGCATGGGCCTGGGCCGTGGCGGAATCTTCCTGCCCCGCCAGCATCCGGGCCAGCTCGCGGACCCGGCCGGCGTCGTCGAGCAGGGTCACGTCGCTGGAAGTGAAACCGCCGTCGGAGGTCTTGATGACACGGATGTGCTGATCCGCGAAGGCGGCCACCTGCGGCAGGTGCGTGACCACCAGGACCTGCACATGCATGGCCAGCATGGCCAGCCGGCGGCCGATCTCCACGGCAGCCTTGCCGCCGACGCCGGCATCGACCTCGTCGAAAACAAAAGTCGGCACCGGATCCACCGCTGCGAGCACGACCTCAATGGCCAGCATCACCCGTGAAAGTTCGCCGCCGGAGGCGCCCTTGCCCAGCGGCCGGGGTGCTGCGCCGGTGTGCGGCTGCAAGAGGAAGACGATCTCGTCCGCGCCGTTGATTCCCGGCGCGGACGCAGCGGAAATATCGATCACGAGCTTCGCATCAGGCATGGCAAGGGCCGTCAGCTCGGCGCTGACCCGGCGGGACAGCTCAGCAGCAGCTTTGGTCCGCGATGCGGTGAGCCGTGCGGAGAGAGTGGCCAGTTCCACGGCGGCCGCCGCCACCTCCGTCTCCAGGGCCTCGATCCGGCCGGAGTCGTCCTGCAGCTCGTCCAACCGGATGCGTGATTCTTCGGCCCAGGACAGGACGCCGTCCACGGATGGAGCGTACTTGCGCACCAGCACGGCGAGAGCGCCCCTGCGGTCCTCCACTTCGGCGAGCCTTCCTGGCCCGTCCGAGTCCAAAGACGTGGAATAGCCCGCAAGGTCACGGGCAATGTCCGCGAGGATGATGCCGGCTTCGGTCAGCCGTGCCGCGGCAGATCCAAGTTCCTCATCATGATCCGCGACCCCTTCCAACAATCGTTTGGCCGTATCAACCAGGGTGGTGGCATCCTCGCCGGCACCGAAATCCTCCGTGATCAGAGCCTCGCGTGCCTGCTGCGAGGCGAGCCGCAGTTCCTCCAGGTTGGCCAGCTTGATGGACTCCGCCTTCAGCACGTCATCCTCGCCGGCCTGCGGATCCACCTCGTCAATTTCCGCCAGGGCCAGCCGCAGGGCCTCGGCTTCCCGGAGCCGCTCCCTGCCGTTGTGCCGCAGTTCCTCCAGCTCCGTCTGAGCATGCTGCCAGCGGCGGAACAGGGTCCGGTACTGCTCCAGCCCGGCAGTAAAAGTCTTCTGGAAATCCCCGGCAAACCTGTCCAGGGCATCGCGTTGCGCTGTGCTGCTCTTCAGCCGGATCTGGTCCGATTGGCCGTGCACCGCGACCAATTTTTCGCCCAGCTCGGTGAGCACGCCAACCGGTGCCAGCCGGCCTCCCACATGTGCGCGGCTGCGGCCGTCCGCGCCGACGGTGCGGGCCAGCACCAGGCCCGCGAAGGTCTGCGCGTCATCGCTATCGGATCCGCCGCTGCCAGCGCCGCCGTCGTCGAATTCGTCAATCTCTGCGCCGGCTTCCAGCGCGCGCGCCAAGGCCCGGTGTCCGCGGGGAAGCCGGACGGATG
>JBBSSN010000365.1:0-2452 GCA_038242035.1 Actinomycetales bacterium | reverse complement strand
GGCGCGGAGCCGGACGGTTCCAACCTGGTCAACGCCGTCAATGGGTCGCGGCTGGTCCGCGAGGTCAGGCATTTTCTCGGCGCCGGGCCGGCGCCGAGTGTGGTGGATCTGTCCGTGCTTAGCCGTCTCCTCGGTGGTATGTACTAAAGCGGTGGTATGTACTAAAGCGGTGGCGTGTACTAAAGCGTCAGTAGCGGAAAACCGCGGCGATCGGGCTCCCGCCCGGGAGGTCGGCGTCGTCGACCGTGTGAACCTGGCCGCCGCCGGCCAGAGTGCCGACGGCGGCGAGGTCCAACTGCTCGCACGCGACGTAGTCAGCAGCTTGCCCGAGCTCGATGACGGCGGGGCTGTCAGCCGCCGCTCGTCCCCAACAATGCGGATCCACGAAGAGTGTTTCCACCCGTCCCGTCGCAGCTGCCGCACCGATCTCCTCCCCGTCCGTTGAGGCGCGGCCGGTGCCCTGCAGCTGGGCAAATCCTTCAATGGCGCGCCGCTTGACCGTACTTAGATGCTCCGCAATGACAGGCCAGGCGGCCGCGTGGAGTTTCTCATCGGAGAGCTGATCGGGATTTTGCCGTACGTCACCGACGACATGCGGGTAGGTCCGCACCTCACGGTAGATGCCCAGCATTTTGTCCAGCCCGACGACGACCATGGGCAGATCCAGCTCGGCGAGAATGTCATGCAGGCCCTTTGCCACCTGTTGCAGGAATCGCCGGACCTCATCGGTTTTGAAATCATCATCCGGCCCGCCGTGTCCAAAGAACACGGCAGCGCCGGAGGGTCCGCCGGAAAGCGAACGGGTCATCGTGTCCGACCGTGGTTCACGTGGCGTGGAAACATCGCGCAGGCTCACGGGAATTTCGCCGAGGTCCATGTTCGTCACCCGGTCCCGGGTCCCGTCCAGCAAGCGGATCTGCCGTTGGCTGATGGTCAGCAGAAGGAATCCGCCGTCACCGGAAATCACCGGCAGCAGCGGGCTGATGACAAAATGGTCTCCCACGGTCGCCAGCTCTGGCAGGCCGACGGGAACGCGGAATTCCCGGTGCCAGCCGGGCCGCAGAAAGACCGCCAGACCGTCGCTCATATACTGCCAGGCCCTGCCGTCCTCGTGCAGCGCCCAGGCCGGGGCGAGCAGCTCATCAATCTCTGACTTGCGCAGACCCTTGTCCGTCAGCGCCGTGGCCAC
The DNA here is from genome assembly GCA_038242035.1 of Actinomycetales bacterium. Lineage (GTDB taxonomy): Bacteria > Actinomycetota > Actinomycetes > Actinomycetales > Micrococcaceae > Arthrobacter_M. The sequence continues at coordinate 1,263 of JBBSSN010000365.1, read as the reverse complement.
CCCGGCGAGCATGTTCTTCCACGCCAGCGGATCCGCTTCCGTGCCGCTGCCGGACCGGTGCGTGGGCATGAACAGCGACACATGAATGCCGCTCGTTTCCTGCTCTCCGAGCTCCTCGAGTTGGGTTTTGGTCAAATGATCCATGGTGTCCTCCGCATCGTTACTGCCCGGGACTGAACTCAACTTACGTCCCATGCTTTCGACACTAGCCACGTCGCACCGGCAAGTACAGAGTATGTCGCCTGAGCAGTTGACGGTCCTGTCACAGACCCGGCCAGCAGTGACGGGCCACTAGGATGGAAGCGTGTTTCGCATTCTTTTCTATACTCCTGAGATCCCCGGTAATACCGGCAACGCGATCCGGCTCGCCGCTATCACCGGCGCCGAGCTGCATCTGGTGGAACCATTGGGGTTCGATCTCGAAGACTCAAAACTCCGCCGGGCAGGCCTGGATTATCATGATCTGGCGGTTCTTCATGTGCACAAAACCCTGCAGGACGCCTGGCAATCGCTGGCGCCGGAACGCGTGTTCGCCTTTACCTCCGACGGCGAGCGCTCCTACACGCAGATCGAATACCGCAAAGGCGACGTGCTCATGTTCGGCCCGGAATCCGTCGGCCTGCCCGAAGCCGTCAAACACGACGCCCACGTCACGGCCAGGGTCAGGCTGCCCATGTTGCCGGGCCTGCGGTCGCTGAATCTTGCCAATTCCGCGTCCATCGCCGTCTATGAGGCATGGCGACAGCACGATTTTGCCGGCGCCCGGCTCTGAAACCCGTCCCACTTTCGAAAGGTACTCATGTCCGCACGCGATCCTGGCCTGGCCTTTACCGACGGCGCTCTGCAGTTTCAGACGTGGTCCGACCAGCTGTGGGACCCGATGGGTCTTGCGCTCGCGGATGCCGCCGCGCTGCAGCCCGGCGAGCGGGTCTTGGATGCCTGCTGCGGAACCGGCGCCGCAACACTTCCCGCTGCCGCCGCCGTCGGCCCGGAAGGCAGCGTTGACGCCGTCGACCTTTCCACCGGTCTGCTGCGCCTCGCCGCAGCACGGGTCAGTGCGGCGAAACTGCTCAACACCACGCTCACCGAAGCGGACGTCACGCAATGGCGTGGGCACCGGATCTTCGACGCCGTGCTGTGTTCCTACAGCATGTTCTTCTTCTCCGACATGGAAGGCGGCGTGGAACACCTCGCCTCCATGCTTCGTCCCGGCGGCAGATTCGTCACCAGCACTTGGCTTGCGGGGGCGCTGGAACCCTTCGC
>JBBSSN010000364.1:0-2454 GCA_038242035.1 Actinomycetales bacterium | reverse complement strand
CCCGCGGCAGGACGGGCGCAACGGGAGACCGGGGTTGATGTGCTGCTGCTGGACCGTGGCTACGACAGTTCCATTGCCGAGCGCGCGCCGTGGCTCTTGCTCGGCGCGAAAACACTGTCGTACGCCGTCAATATGGCCGCTTTGCGTTACGCCCGTGCAAACGGCGCTGACGACGTTATTTTCACCAGCGGGGACGGGCGCGTATTGGAGGGACCAACGTCCTCCGTTCTGCTGGCCCACGTCGAGGGTGACGGGCCGGATCGGATCAGACGTCTGATCACGCCCCGGCTGGACAGCGGTATTTTGCCGGGTACCTCGCAGGGCGCGCTGTTCGCCGCCGCCAATGCCGCCGGCTGGGAGCTGGGCTATGGCCCGGTCGAACCGGCGGACCTCTTTGACGCGGACGCTGTTTGGCTTATTTCCAGCGTTCGCCTGCTGGCACCAGTCAACCGGGTCGATGGGCGGGAAATCGGTACCGCCGATGTCCGGCGCGCCCTCACCGCCGAGCTCAACGAGCTGATTGCCGGCACCCAATAGCTTCTCCTCCGTCATCAGGGGCCACATTTCGGCCGCGGGTTGCCCCGCACACGGGGCCGTATGCTACTTTCTTAATGAGTAATGAGTGCCAGCGCTAAGCCCTGACTTGCTGGCCGGCAACCCTCTTTCCGGCGGGGTGCCTCAGGTGACTACTCGGCAAACCCCGGCGTGACGGCCCAGGATTGCAAGCGTGAACGTTCCCGCGGTCCCCTGATCGCTTCCTCGCCTGCATCCATTGGCCGCACCATTGATTGCAATGAGGAGACCTCTCTCGTGAGCGCACCAACAGCCCCACCTGCCGCCGACGCGCCGTTGGCATATCGTCTGCTCAGCGGTCCCGATGACCGTTCTTTTTGCGCACGTGTCAGCGCGGCTCTGGCCGACGGATATGTGCTTTATGGCAGCCCCGCGCTGGCGTTCGACGGTGGACGGACGGTAGCCGCGCAGGCGGTGATCCTGCCCGCAGCCCTCGCCGCAAGCGCCGGCACCACGAACGCAGGCGGCAAATGAGCTACGCCGGCGATCTCACTGTGGAGCAGGCCTGGGAAAAGCTGCTGGCCGGGGCGCTGCTGGTTGATGTGCGGACCGAGGCCGAATGGAACCACATAGGCATCCCGGACACCTCCGCAACCGGCCGCGCTCCGCTCTTTATCCAGTGGACCCTGACCGGCGGCACGCAGAACCGGGATTTTCTTGAACAGCTGCGGGCCCAGACTCCCAACGCCGGGCAGACGGAGCTGATCTTCCTCTGCCGGTCCGGCGTGCGCTCGATCGGCGCCGCCGAGCTTGCAGCCTCCGCGGGCTTTACCAGTTGGAACGTGCTGGAAGGCTTCGAGGGCAGCCCCGACGCCTACGGGGACAGGATCCTCAACGGCTGGAAAAACCGCCGCCTTCCGTACTCGCGCGGGCCACGTACGCAAACAACTCCAGGCCAGGGACCAGCATGAGCAACTTCAACCCCGATGCCCCGGGTTGGGCGCCGGACACGCAGGCGGTTCGTGGCGGCCTGGACCGGTCCGAATTCCAGGAAACCTCCGAGGCATTGTTCCTGAACTCCGGCTATGTCTACGAATCGGCCCAGGCCGCGGAGCAGGCCTTCACCGGCGAGGTGGACCGCTTCGTTTACTCCCGGTACGGGAACCCGTCGGTTGCCACTTTCCAGGAAAGGTTGCGGTTGCTCGAGGGCACCGAAGCATGCTTCGCCACCGCTTCCGGGATGTCGGCGGTCTTTACCGCCCTCGGCGCCGTACTGGGCGCCGGGGACCGGGTTGTCGCGGCACGCTCGCTGTTCGGCTCCTGCTTCGTCATCCTCAATGAAATCCTGCCGCGCTGGGGTGTGGAAACTGTTTTCGTGGACGGCGCGGATCTGCAGCAATGGCGGGAAGCACTTTCGGTGCCGACGACGGCGGTCTTCTTCGAGTCGCCGTCGAACCCGATGCAGGAAATCGTGGACATCAGGGCTGTCTGCGCGCTGGCACATGCTGCCGGCGCAACGGTGGTGGCGGACAACGTCTTCGCCACCCCGCTGCTGCAAAAGTGCGGGGAGCTGGGCGCGGATGTGATCGTGTACTCCGGAACGAAACACATCGATGGTCAAGGGCGCGTGCTCGGCGGCGCCATTTTGGGTACTCGAGAGTTCATCGACGGACCGGTGAAGCAGCTTATGCGCCATACCGGACCGGCGCTGTCTGCCTTCAACGCCTGGGTGCTGACCAAGGGGCTGGAGACCATGGGCCTGCGGGTGGCGCATTCCGCTGCCACCGCGCTGCGCCTCGCAGAGTTTTTGGAGCAGCATCCGGCGGTGAACTGGGTACGGTACCCGCTGTTGCCCTCGCATCCGCAATTTGAGCTCGCCCGGAAGCAGATGAAGGCAGGAGGAACCGTCCTCACCTTCGAGCTCGCTTCATCCGGCCGTGT
>JBBSSN010000363.1:0-2461 GCA_038242035.1 Actinomycetales bacterium | reverse complement strand
CTTCGACGCCGTGCTGTGTTCCTACAGCATGTTCTTCTTCTCCGACATGGAAGGCGGCGTGGAACACCTCGCCTCCATGCTTCGTCCCGGCGGCAGATTCGTCACCAGCACTTGGCTTGCGGGGGCGCTGGAACCCTTCGCGGGACGAATCCTTGACGCCGCCGTCACCGAACGTCCGCGCCTGGAGGGGGTCCTTCCACGACCGAACCGGAACATGAACAAGGTCTCTTCCGCTGCCGCCCTGACAGCGTGGCTGCAGGACCGCGGCCTCGCGGATGTGACGGTGACCGAACGCAAACTGTCCCTGACAGTGGATGACGAAATGGCCTGGACGCTGGTTATGGGCAGCGGCTGGCGCACGTATCTGCCCCGGGACCCCGAAGCCATAGAACGGGTGCGGAAACTATTTATCCGGACCGTGGGGCCGCAGGTGGAAATGAATTCCGACTCGCTCGTGGGCGTGGGCTACCGCCGGTAGAGCGCTCGAGTCCAGCCGTCCGCACCCATCCGTCCCGGCCCCGGTTCCGAATAGCTAGTGGAACTACTTAACCGGGAAACCGGACTACAGCGGAATAGAGGCGAGCAGATGTCAGCTGACCTTCGATGGCCCGCAGCACCGGCGCTGCCCGCACGGCGCGGACACAGGTCACGCAGCACCGCCGGTCATCCAAGGTCCCGGTACAAGTGGCCGTTATGCTTGGACCTAATGGATACTCCACAGACCGCACGACTGCCAGAGCCGTCCCGGCAGCTGCACGCATCCGACGAACCCGCTGATTCGGAGCGGGACAATCTCGCACGCCTGATTTCGCTAACTGCCTCCGGCGACCAGAGCGCGTTCTCCCAGCTTTACCAGCTCACGGCCAAGCGCGTTTACGGCATGGCCAGGCGGGTACTGATCGATCCGAATCTGGCCGAGGATACAACGCAGGAGGTGTACCTCCAGCTTTGGCAATCCGCGGCGAAATATGATCCGGCTGCCGGCAGTCCGCTGGGCTGGCTGATGACAATCGCCCATCGCCGCGCCGTCGACAAAGTGCGTTCCACGCAGAGCGCTACGGACCGTGAGGCCCGCTACGGAGCGACAAGCCAGGTGATTGAGCACGACGACGTCGTCGATACCGTCAGCGAGCGCCTTGATGCCGAAGCCGTGGTCAAGTGTCTGGAGACACTCACACCGACTCAACAGGAATCGGTGAATCTGGCCTACTACGGCGGCCTGACGTACCGGGAGGTCGCGGAGAAGCTCGGTGCCGCTGTCCCGACCATCAAGTCGCGGATCCGGGATGGATTATTACGCCTGAAGACCTGTCTGGGGGTGAGTTGAGATGAACACGAAAGATATGCAGAGCAATCAGTTCGCAGAAATCATTGCCAATGACCTGGCTCAGGGCAGGCTCTTGGAATTGGCCGAGATCTACGCTGTCGACGCCCTCAGCGACGCCGAGCGCACCGAAATCGACGAGTTCGTTTCGACTGGGCCTGCGGAGCAGCGGACGAGCTTCGAACAGCGGGTCCGGCTGACGCGCGAAACGATGGCGAGTGCGTTCGCCTTGGAGGAAGCCGAACCTCCCGCCTCCTTGTGGGAGAATATCCTGGCACAACTTCCCAAGGTGTCGGACACTTCCGACGCAGAGGCCCCCGTTGCGATTGCATCAGAAGAAGCGGCTCCAACCGATGAGTTATCGGTCCGACGCGAGCGCAAAGCGGCCCGACCCGGACTGTCGACGGGCCGCCGCTGGCTGATCGGGACCGCTGCCGCTGCGGCACTGATAGTTGGCGGCGTCGGTGTGGGAGCAAATATCATCAATAATCAGGACCCTGGCCACCAGATCCTCAACGCCGCCGATGTGCAGACCAAGACGGTCGACTTCCCGGGCGGCGGCAGCGCCAAACTTGCCATTTCGGGGTCCAAGGACGGCGCCGTTGTCACCATGGACGGCGTCTCACCGCCGCCGGCGGGCAAGGTTTACCAGATGTGGCTGATCCCCAAGAACGGCTCGGCGCCGATCTCGCAGGGAACCATGGATACGGCAGCCATGTCCAAGCCCGCCACCATCAAGGGAGTCGACGCCGCGTCGGCGTTCGCGGTCACGGTTGAACCGGACGGCGGATCCGAAAAGCCCACGCTGCCTCCCCTGGCGGCGCTGCCATTGAACGCATAGGTCCGCGGCTCGACCGCAGGACTCTGCACGGATCCGAACCGAGATGTCGCTAGGTGCCGCTATAGCGTCCTTTTAGCGGCACTTAGCGACCTTTCGATCGCCTTTGGTTAATTGCCTGAACACGCGGCGGTCCCGCCTCAGCCCCGGCGGCGTTTAATTTCCTCGGTAGCCTGCGGCAACACGGTGAACAGGTCCCCGATGACACCGAAATCCGCGATCTCAAAAATCGGGGATTCAGCATCGCGGTTCACCGCCACTATTATCCTGGACGTCTGCATCCCGGCCTTCTGCTGGAT
>JBBSSN010000362.1:0-2466 GCA_038242035.1 Actinomycetales bacterium | reverse complement strand
CGGCTGTAGTCCATGGTCAGGACGGAGACGGCCATAATGATGGCGGAACCGACAAAGTACAGCAGCGCCCAGGTGTAGCCGCCGGTGGCTCCGACGATCAGTCCCACCGCGATGGGTGTAATGAATCCGTTGATGTTTCCGCTCAGGTTCATCGCTCCGCCCAGGATGCCGGCGTTGGTCCGGCCGCCCAGGAGAGCGGGGATGCTCCAGAACAGGCCCACCCAGCGCAGGAAGAACAGCACTGCGGAGAGGAGCAGGACGGCGGTCAGGGGGTCGGACACGACCGTCACGCCCACCAGGCCGAGGACAACGATCAGGCTGGAGATGCCCAGCAGCGTCCGCATGACCAGATTGGCGGAGGCGCCCTTGGTCTGCCACCAGTCGGCGATGAAACCGCCCAGAAGTTCCCCAACGAAGCCGGCGCCGAAGATCGCGAAGGTTCCCCAGCCGACCGCAGCGAGATTGAAGTGCTTTGCCTGGGAGAGGTACAGCGGGCCCCATGTCAGCAGGCCGTAAAAGACACCGTTGAAGCCGAACCAGCCAAAGCACATGGACCAGAAGGAGCGGTATTTCATGTAGGGCAACAGGCCACGCCGGCCGGCGCCTTTGGCAGCTTCAGCCTTGGCGTCCTCTTCGGCGTGGCTGGCCTCTATGTAGGCGAGTTCGGCCTCGTTGACGCGCTTGTGCAGCCGGGGATTGTCTCGGATGTACCACCAGGCAATGAAGCCGAAGGCGGCGGTGACGATGCCAACGGCGATGAACGCTCCCCGCCAGCCGCCGGTCAGTGCGATGAGGCTGGCTATGATCAGACCGCCGAGACCCGCACCCAAGGGTGCTCCCGCGTCCAGGATGGTTGCGCCGCGGCCGCGTTCCTTCTGCGGCATCCACGTCGCATTCAGCTTGCCGCCGGAGGGCATGATCCCGGCCTCGGTGATGCCGATGGCGGCGCGGGCGGTGAAGAGGCTGGCAAAGTTCCATGCCAGCCCGCAGGCGGCGGTGGCCAGACCCCAGCCAACACACGAGGCCGTGACCATCTTGCGGGCGCCGAAGCGGTCGATCAGCCAGCCGGCCGGGACCTGCATGAGTGCATAGGCGAAGAAGAAGGCCGAAAGCAGCAGACCGATCACTTCAGGGGAAAGGTTGAATTCCTGTTGAATCAGGGGCATGGCCACGGAGATGGAGCCGCGGTCCACATAGTTCAGTGTGACAAGGACAAGGAGCAGGACGAAGAGCTTCCAGCGTATTTTCGTGGGCCTGCGTTTGATCAGTGGTTCATCGGTAGGTGGCCTTTCGGCCTCAACCTGAACGGTGGGTTCATTGATAGTCATTGGAGAAATCCTTTAGATGGACTGACAGCTCGGAGTACGGGTGCCGTCGCCTCGACGGTGAGGTAAAGATTTGGGATCCCAAAAATGAGACTACGGTGTGCTGCAGGTCACTGTCAATCAAAAATTTAAGAGAATTTCTTACCCATGTGGGTTGCTTCCTGAACTTCACCCCGGGACCGACACCACGAATTCAAGCCGCTGTGCGTCACAATCTCCGCAGAGCTTGCAATACGCGCACCCCAACGGCCTACACTTTGGTATCCCATGAGGAGTGGGGCGGGGATAGCCAAACCGCTCCACCGTGGACCATCGACTGCCGGACAGCAACCAAAGGAAGCCAGATGAAATTCGCCCGAGTCGGACCCCGTGGCGCCGAGATCCCCGTCCTGGTCCACGATCAGCGGCTGTTTTCGCTCCAATCCCTGACCGCGGACATCGACGGCGCCTTCCTCGCCTCCGATGGCCCTGCCAAGGCCACCGCCGCACTGGCAGCCGGGGAACTGACCGAAGTTCCCGCCGATGGCGTCCGCTACGGCGCCCCCATAGCCCGCCCGTCCGCCGTCATCGGCATCGGCCAGAACTACGCCGCCCATGCCGCGGAGTCCGGCTCCCTGCCTCCAGAGCAGCCCATCATCTTCCTGAAAACGCCCAATACTGTGTCAGGACCGAATGATCCCGTCACCATTCCGCACGGAGCCACCAAGACCGACTGGGAAGTGGAACTCGGGGTAGTCATCGGGAAGACCGCGTCCTACCTGGACTCCAAGGAAGCCGCCCGGGATTACATCGCCGGCTATGTCACCGTCAATGACCTTTCTGAACGCGACTTCCAGCTCAACGTCTCCGGCGGCCAGTGGTCCAAAGGCAAGAGCTTCGCCGGCTTCTGCCCCGCCGGGCCCTACCTGGTGACCCCCGATGAAGTGGACGCCGGCAATCTGCGGCTGCGCAGCTGGGTCAACGGCGAACCCAGGCAGGATTCGACGACGGCAGGCATGGTCTTCGACGTCGACACCCTGATCCATGACCTCAGCCAGTACCTGGTGCTGGAACCGGGCGATCTGATCTGCACCGGCACACCCGAGGGCGTTGCCCTCTCCGGACGCTTCCCGTACCTGAAAGCCGGAGACGTGCTGGAGAT
>JBBSSN010000361.1:0-2474 GCA_038242035.1 Actinomycetales bacterium | reverse complement strand
GAAAATTATGCGCGCGGCGGACGAGTCCTCCCCCGGATTCCGTTTACGGCTCCAGCACACTAACGTGGCGGACTATGGGCTCGGATCATTACTTCAGTGCGCAACCGGCGGGACCGGAAAAACGACGGCCACTTCAGGTGATCCTTGCCGGCCGGAAACGGCAATTGACCACCGCGGCCGGCATCTTCAGCCCGGACGCCATGGACAAGGGAACGGCAATCCTCCTGGCGGACGCTCCGGCTCCCGCGGAGCAGGGCAATCTCCTGGACATTGGCTGCGGCTGGGGGCCCGTGGCGTTGACGCTGGCCTTACGCTCCCCCGAGGCGCAGGTTTTTGCAGTGGACGTCAACGAACGCTCCGTGGCGCTGACCCGCGACAATGCGGAGGCGCTCGGCCTCACCAATGTCACCGCCAGCCTCCCGTTGGCCGTGGACCCGCTGCTGGCTTTTAACACAATCTGGTCAAATCCGCCGATCCGGGTGGGAAAAGACGAGTTGCATGCGTTGCTCCGGCTCTGGCTGCCGCGGCTCGCCCCCGGCGGGTCGGCGTATCTGGTAGTGCAGAAAAACCTTGGCGCCGACTCACTGCAGCGCTGGCTTGCCGAGGAGTTTCCAACTTTCGGCGTGGGCCGGCACAGCACGGCAAAGACCTTCCGTATTCTGGAAATATCCCGGGACATGCGGGGAATAGACGAATAATTCCGGCGGAATATTTCCCGCACGGGCACGTCGGGCCTTAGCCGATGACGCCGGCTGCAACGATAACTGCCGGCCCGCTGAGCTCCACGTGTTCTGTCCCATCGGCACCGGGAAGGAACCTGACGCCCAAGTCACCGCCGGGAACACTGACCCGCCACACATCCGGTGCCGTCGGGCCGGCCCAGAAGCGGGTCGCCGCGGCGGCTGCGCATGCGCCCGTACCGCAGGACAGGGTCTCCCCCACGCCGCGCTCGTGGACGCGCATGGCGATGACGCCGACGCCGTCAACGACGAGCGGATCGGCCGGGACGGCAAACTCCACGTTGGTTCCGTTCTCCGGCAGCGGATCCACCATGGGCGCCCCGGTCAGATCCGTAGCGGCGAGTTCATCGACGTGGGCCAGCGCGACGACGGTATGCGGGTTGCCCATGCTGATGGAGATTCCCGGACGCGCGACGTCCAGGCCACCGGCCGTGACGAGCGAATCCATCCCGCGTGCATCCGCCTGTCCGGGCCGGATGAATTTCCACGGCCCCATATCCACCGCATAGCCGCCCGCGGTGCGGAGGACAACCTTGGCACCCCCGCGGGTGGCAATGGTCAGGGTCTGCCCAACGGAAAGCGACACCAGCTTCCGGGACAGCAGGAACTCAACGAAGACCCGAACGCCGTTACCGCACATTTCGGAGACGGAACCGTCCGAATTGCGATAGTCCATGAACCAGTGCGCATCGGGGGCGTCGGCCAGCAGAGCCAGCCCCTCGGGAAGCGCCTCCGAACGCACCGCACGAATCAGCCCGTCCGCCCCGATCCCGCGGTGCCGATCGCACAGCGCAGCGACGTGGGCCGCCGGGATGTCCAGGAGATCATCCGGGTCGGCAACTAAGACGAAATCATTGCCGGTGCCGTGGCCCTTGGCGAAGGTGAGGCCCGTAAGGCCCGGTAATCCGGCGGCCTGTGGTTCATTCGTCATCCGTTAACCCTACGTCAGTGCGACGCGGGCCAGCACTGCCGGCAGCAGATCCGCATCATCACTGTCGAACCAGCTGATCCGGGGATCGGCTCGGAACCAGGTCAGCTGGCGGCGTGCAAACTGTCTTGTTGCCAGCACCGTCTCCGCACTGGCCTGCCCAACCGTCGCGTCGCCGTCGAGCATCCGCAGGAACTGCCGGTAGCCCAGGGCGCGGGACGCTGTTTTGCCCTCCCGCAGACCGTCCCGATCCAACCCCGCGACCTCCGCGGCCAGTCCCGTCTGAACCATCCGGGCGACGCGTTCCTCCAACCTGCGGTACAGCACGGTACGCTCCATGCTGAGCCCGATCTGGACGGTTGGCTGCCAATAGACCCGTTCGGGCATGAATGAGCTAAACGTCCTGCCGGTGAGTTCGTAGACCTCCAGCGCCCGGACCACACGCCTGCCATCGCCTATCCTGCCGGCCGAGACCGGATCCACCAGGTGCAGGCGCTCCAACAGCGGCGCGAATCCGTGCTCCGCCAGTTCGTGCTCCAACCGCAGCCGGATAGCCGGATCCGTACCGGGAAACTCCAGCACATCCACGGCCGCGCGGACATAGAGCCCGGAACCGCCGACCAGGACGGGCGTCTTTCCCCGCCGGTGGATGTCCGCAATAGCAACACGGGCCAGCCGCTGGAAGTCCGCCACGCTGGCCTCTTCACGGACCTGCAGAATGTCCAGCAGATGGTGCGGCACGCCCCGACGCTCGGACATGCGCATTTTGGCCGTTCCGATGTCCATTCCGCGGTAAAACTGCATCG
>JBBSSN010000360.1:0-2475 GCA_038242035.1 Actinomycetales bacterium | reverse complement strand
TCGATTGACACGCAGGTCCAGGACCGGGATTTCCGGCTGCAGTGGCCCAATGGGTACGCCTCCACCGGGTACGACGTGGGCTGGAAGGCCGCCGCGCAGAACCTCAGCGACATCAACGCGATGGGCGCAGTTCCCACTTCCTTGGTGGTCAGCCTGACCCTGCCGGAGACCACGCCGGTGTCCTGGGCGGAAGGGCTCGCGGAGGGGCTGAATGCCGCCATTCGGGAGCTGGGAACCGCGGATTGTTCGGTGGCCGGCGGGGACCTTTCCGGTGGGAGCGAAATTGTGGTGACGGTGGCGGTGATGGGCTCGCTGCAGGGCAGGAAGCCGGTGTTGCGCTCCGGGGCGCAGCCCGGCGACACGCTGGCGCTGGCCGGGACCGTGGGGCATGCGGCGGCGGGCTGGGCCGTGTTGGAGAGCGAGGCCGACGACGGCGAGCGTCCTGAGGAGCACGGCGGAGAGTTCGACGGCCGGCTGTTCGACGACGGCGGCGACCGGCCCGACGTCGTCGCCCTCTTTTGCCGTCCCCGGCCGCCGCTGGCCGCCGGCCCGGCAGCAGCCCTCGCCGGAGCTACCGCCATGCTGGACATTTCCGACGGGCTGATCCGCGACGCAGGACGGCTGGCCGGGGCAAGCGGGGTGTCGCTGGACCTGGACCGGACCGCACTGGCCGAGCTGGCGCGCCCATTGGCCCGAACGGCGGCACTGCTCGGCGCTGATCCGATGGACTGGGTGCTCGGCGGCGGAGAAGACCATGGACTTTTAGCCACATTTCCGCCCGGTCAAACACTCCCGGAGGGCTTCACTGCGATAGGCTCGGTAGTGCCTGGCGGGCAGATACTCGAGTCAGCACCGCCGGTGACAATCGCAGGGATAGCTGCGGATACCGTGGGATGGGATCATTTTGCAGTCTAAAATTGCCGCCAACGCGCCTGCCGTCCGGCGCTGGCTGGCCAAGGCCGAAGAGACGCTGGCCAACCACAGCGACCGGCTGAACGCGATTAATATTTTCCCGGTGGCCGATGGGGACACCGGGACCAACCTCTACCTGACCGTGCGCGCTGCGTCGGCAGCCATCCATGATTCGGAGCTGGCGGATGTGGGCGAGGTGCTCGCTGTGGCCGGGCGGGCAGCGATGGAGTACGCGCGCGGCAACTCCGGGACGCTGCTCTCCGTGTTTCTGGCCGCACTGGCGGAACCGCTGATCGGTTCCACCCGGCTCAGCGCGCCGCTGCTGGCGGCCGGTCTGCAGCGCGCGCAGATCAGGGCGTGGTCCGCCCTGAGCGAGCCATTGCCGGGCACCCTGCTCTCGGTCCTGCAGGCCAGTGCAGAGGCGGCGTCAGCGGTGGACGCGGCGCAGCACGGCGATGACAGCAACCATGCCCTGGCCGTGTCCCTCGACGCTGCGGTGCAGGCCGCCGTGGAGGCGGTGGTGCAGACCGAGAATCAGCTGGGTGCGCTGCGGGAAGCAAAAGTGGTCGACGCCGGCGGAGTAGGCCTGCTGCTGGTGCTGGACTGCCTTCGCTCGGCGGTGCTGGGGCAGGAACTGGACGCCGAACTGGTGGATGGTCTGTCCGGTTATGACGTGCAGGATCCGCACATCCACGCGAACATGCCGGAAATCCGGGGCGTGGAGATTATGTGCACCATCAATCTTTCCCCATTGGCGGCCGCCGGGCTGCGGATGCAGCTCGACGAGCTGGGGGATTCGGTGATCATGAGTGCCGTGTCACCGTTGGATGAGCCCGACGGCGGCTACCGCTGGCGGCTGCACGTCCACGTACCCGAATCCGGGCCTGCGCTGGAACTGATCCATGCGGCCGGGGACCCGACCAACGTTTCCGTGATACAGCTCAGTGCGATTGACCGGGACGCCGAGGAGGCAGCCCGGAGTTCCACGCAAGCCGGGGGAAACCCGGCACTGCCGGCAAGCGCCGCGGGTCCGGAAAACCGGGATGTCCCGGAAAACCGGGACGTTCCGGAATTCACGGGGGCCACACGTGCATTGCTGCCCGAATCTGCACTGTTGCCCGAGTCCGTTTTGAGCCCCGATACCCATGAGCTCGGCTAACCCGCTGCCGCCGTCGCTGCCGCCGTCGTCCTCGTCCGGAGCGCAGCCGTCCCGGGCACAGTCTTCCGGGTCGCAGTCTTCGGGGTCGCAGCCGTCCCGGGCACAGGCTTCCGGAGCGCTGGCTTCCGGAGCGCTGCCGTCTGGCTCCCGGCAGCACAGTTCCCGTCCGACAGGTCCGACAGGTCCGGCCGAGTTCGCATTGCCGCTGGACCGGCGGATCGGGAGACCCTCCGCCACCAGCCTGGCGAAGCACCTGGGGCTGACCACCGTAGGAGACCTGCTGAACTACTTCCCACGGCGATACCTCAACCGCGGCGAGCTGACCCCGATCGACAAGATTCCGGTGAATGAGGACGTCACGATCATGGCCCGGGTCCTGTCGGTGACGACACGTAGAATGCGCG
>JBBSSN010000359.1:0-2480 GCA_038242035.1 Actinomycetales bacterium | reverse complement strand
CGTCGAACACGGGCAGATCACCGGATCCAGGCAAAATATGGTGTGCTGCGGATACTGCGCGGCCAATCGGTTGACCATATTGATCTCCGTACCGATGGCGAAGGTGCTGCCCGCCGGAGCCGCTGCGATGGCCTTCAGAATGTAGTCCGTGGATCCGGCTTCATCCGCCGCGTCCACCACGGGCATCGGGCATTCCGGGTGCACGATCACCCGCACGCCGGGGAATTCCGCTCGGGCCTTCTCTATCTGGCCGACATTGAAACGCTTGTGCACGGAGCAGAAGCCGTGCCACAGAATCACGCGGGCGTCGCGGAGGGTCCTCTCATCGGTACCTCCCCAGGCCTGGCGCGGGATCCACATGGGCATCTGGTCCAGCGGCACTCCCATAGCCTTGGCTGTATTCCGCCCTAGGTGCTGGTCGGGAAAGAACAACACGCGCTGGCCTCGTTCGAAGGCCCAAGCCAGCACGGTCGCAGCGTTGGAGGACGTACAGACAATTCCGCCGTGCTCACCGCAAAAGGCCTTCAAAGCGGCAGAGGAATTCATGTAGGTTACCGGAATTACCGGAACCCGGCCCTGGGCATCCGGTTCGTTGCCGTACAGCTCCGTCAGTTGCTCCCAGCATGCGGAAACGGACTCAATATCCGCCATATCCGCCATCGAGCACCCAGCGGCGAGGTTTGGCAGGATCACCGACTGTCTGGTCCCGGAGAGCATATCCGCCGTTTCTGCCATGAAGTGCACGCCGCAGAAGACTATGGCTTCCGCTGCCGGCTTCCCCTTGGCCGCGTTCGCCAACTGAAACGAGTCTCCAACGAAGTCGGCAAATCTGATTACCTCGTCACGTTGGTAAAAGTGACCCAAAATCACTACCCGGTCCCCCAACGCTGCCTTGGCAGCAAGAATCCGGGTCTCTAGTTCGCCGTCGTCGGCATCTTTGTACTCCTGCGGGAGCTGGCCCTGCCGCGGAGTGGAAACGGGTGCGACATCCGACGACGAGGCGCCGGGTCCGTAGCCGGGCGTCCCGGCCAGCGCCTCGGCCAGGTCGAATTCCCAGGGCGCCGACGCCAAATCGGGGCCGCAGGTGCCGGCGGAGGCAGCCGGTATGCCCGCGGCGTCCAGTGCCGGGGCGGTCGCATCTCGGTGCGCGATAAGTGAAATGGCGGTCTTGACTGATGACATCGGGTCTTCCTTAGTCTCAGGGGTTGAAGGTGTCAGTTGCTGATGAAATCTGTGGCTGATGAAATGTGCTGCGGGTGGAATCGGATGGGGGTGGAATCGGATGCGGGTGGAATGTGCTGCTGATGGAACCGTGAACGGCCTCAGCTCCCCGTCAGCGCGGTCAGGGTACCGCCGCCGCCTCGCCGTCCCCGCCGCCGTCGTCGAAATTGTCGAAATTGTCTGCCGCAACAGCACCGGTGTATCGGTAGAGCCGGGGAGGCCGGTGCTTTCCACCCTGCAGGTACTCGCCGGTGGCTTCAATCTGCCGATCTGCGGTCAATTGGCGCCGGAAGTTGGCCGGATCCAGGGTGCGATCCAGAACTGCTTCATACACCTCGCGGACCTGGGCCAGCGTAAATTTTTCCCCCAGCAGGTGGTGGGCGATCGTGCCGTAGGTCATTTTGTTGCGTAAGCGCCACAGGGCGTAATTGACAATCTCGTTGTGGTCAAAAGCGAGTTGCTCCAGCTTGTCCGCACGGAACCACTTCACATTGGCCGATTCTTCCGCCAACGCCGCCTCCGTGGGCTGGACCAGGGCCCAGTAAGCGATGGAGACCACCCGCTGTCCCGGCGACCGGTGCAGACCCCCAAATGCGTACAGCTGTTCCAGATATTTGGGTACCAGCCTGGTGGTTTCCTGCAGGTTCCGCGCGGCCGCGTCCTGCAAAGATTCGGCCTGTGTGAGGGGACCGCCGGGGAGGGCCCAATGGCCCCGGAACGGCTCTCGGATCCGCCGCACCAGCGGCAACCACAGAACCGGCCGTCCGGATGAAGCGCTTGGACGCAGGGCAAATATCACCGTGGAGATGGCCAACGCCGGAGGCTGCTGACGGCGCTCGGTGACATTCGCTGCCTCGGAAAACATGAATCCCGTCATCCCTGCTCCCTTCGCGCAATCGGTTCTATCATTCGTTCGGTCAGTTACGGCTGCCGAGTTATAGTCATGATGACCTGAACTAAGTTTACGACCCGGTCCCGGAAAATCAAAACCTGACGACGGCGAAGGACGGGACGCAGGCGGTACCGGACAGGGACGCAGCTGGGCCGGTGCGCCAGGACGCAGCTGGTACCGGGACATTAATCCGGGCAACCGGCGATGGCGGCGTTAGCGAGTGGCACCCTTGCTGCCCTATGTCAGCTTTGCCCTGCTGCGGCTTCGAGCAGCGGCAGAGTCCTGCCCTGGAAATGCGTGTTGAGCACCATGACCGAGGCGGAGCGCCGGACAGACTTGGTGGCAATCATGGCGTCCAGCACGCGCT
>JBBSSN010000358.1:0-2485 GCA_038242035.1 Actinomycetales bacterium | reverse complement strand
GGTGCCTTGTAGACGGCATCCTGCAGGTGCAGGCCGGCACCGGGCTGGATGATGTTCCCGACCAACAAGCCGATGGCCAGGGCGAAGGTGGACATTACCATGAAGTAGATCAGCGCCAGGCCGCCCACCTTGCCGACCGTTGCGGCCTTGGCTATCGAGCCAATGCCGAGCACGATGGTGCAGAAGATAATCGGCGCGATCATCATCTTGATCAGCGCAATGAAGCCGTCACCGAGCGGCTTCAGCTGCGCCGCGACCCCGGTTTTGCCCGGGAAGGCCAATCCGACGACGACGCCCAGGATCACCGCAACGACGACGGCGATGTAGAGCCAATGGGTCCTGTCCAGTCCTTTGCGGCGGACCGCAGGTTGAGCTGCTGCTGCTCGAGACGAATGTTCCTGCCGTGAGGTCATCGCGTGTTCCTTTAGCTAGTCTTGAGGGGACGGAGTGTGTACCGCGCCTTGACCAGCATGGCCGCAGATGTGATTGTGATCACCCTTGCGTTCATATTGTTCACAGTTTCCTATCCCATCCGTTATTAATACGGTCGGTTTCGAATACCGTCCGTTTCCAGCCTTGCAGTTGCACGCACCGGGAGGAGTCAATACTCGTGATCCGCAGCTGGAGCCTTGCGCGCCGGCTCTTTGTCGCGCACGTACTTTTTGTGCTGCTGCTCACTGCGGTGCTGGGGGTGCTGCTGTTCGCCGATGCGCGCAACCAGTCATACAACCAGGCGCGGGAGCGAATGGTGTCCGTGGCAGGAACGGTGGCGGACAACCCGTTGGTGCTCATGGCCGCCGGTTCGGCAGATCCGTCCGGCTTCCTCCAGCCCTACGCACTGCGGGTGATGGCCGACGCTAGGGTGGATTTCGTCACCATCATGGCACCGGACCGCACCCGCTGGACCCATCCGGACCCGGCAGAAATCGGCCGTCGCTACATCGGCTCAGTCGATCAGGCGCTCGCCGGACACACCTATACAGAAGTGACAGCCGGCACTCTGGGTCCCTCCGTGCGCGCTATTGTCCCGGTCAAGGACTCGACCGGGAAGATCCGCGCCCTGGTGGCATCCGGGGTAACGGTTCCCACCGTTGAGGTGGCGCTGAAGGCCAGACTCCCCGCCGTCGTCGGTATCGCGGCAGCCCTGTTGCTGGGCGGCTCATTAATCTCCTGGCTGCTCGGACGCTATCTGCGCAAGGTCACCCTGGGATGGGGGCCGAAACGGCTCGGACAGCTGTTTGTCTACTATGAATCCGTGCTGCACTCGGTCCGTGACGGGCTGGTGTTGACGGATCACAACGGCGAACTGGTGATGTACAACGACCAGGCAGCGCACCTGCTCGGTATTGTGGCGCCCTCCGGGAACGGGCCGGCGCCACGGCTGGCCGAACTGGATTTGCCGACCTCGCTGGAGGAGCTGCTGCACAGCGGGCGGACGGCCAGAGACGAACTACACCTGACGCAGGCGCGCCTGCTGGTCGTCAGCCAGGAACCGGCCCGCTCCCCCGGATCCGGGAGATCCGCCGGATCCGGGGCGCCCAGCATTGGGACGGTGACCACCGTGCAGGACCACACTGTCATCGCCGAGCTTGGCGACGAGCTCCGGTCCACGCAGACGCTCACGGACGCCCTGCGCGCCCAGACCCATGAACATGCCAACCGGATCCACACACTGGTGTCGCTACTGGAGCTGGGCCGCACGGATCAGGCGCTGGAATTTGCCACGGCGGATCTGCAGCTGAGCCAGCGGCTGGCCGACGAGGTTCTGAACGCGGCGGATGAGCCGGTACTCAGCGCCCTGTTGATGGGCAAGATCGCCCAGGCCAATGAACGTGGGATCGAGCTGCGGGTCAGCACCGAAACACAAACCCAGTTTTCCGGTTTGCGCACACACGACGCCGTCACGATTCTGGGAAATCTGCTGGACAATGCGATGGATGCCGCGGCCGAGGGCGATGAGCCGCGCTGGGTTGCCCTGCACCTTGGGCCTACCGTGGACGGACTGGAACTGGAGGTCTCCGACAGCGGGCCGGGTCTGGATCCGGCGCAGACGGCCGGCATCCTCGCCAAGGGTTTCAGCACCAAGCACTCCGGCGGCGCCGGTCGCGGAATCGGGCTGGCGCTGGTCCGGCAGACAATCCAGCGCCTGGGTGGCACGCTGATCATTGGCGGAAGCACAGGCGCGCCCAGCCTGACAGGAACAGAAGGAACAGCGGCCGCTGCAGGATCAGACGGCCCTGAAGGGACCGCGGGCGCAGTTTTCACCGTCGTTCTTCCCTTGCCCCTGGACCCGGACTCTTTGGCGCCCATCGGAGAACACCCTGCCGGGAAGCCCCGATGAGCGTTGACCCGCAACCGATCCGCGTCCTCGTCGTCGATGACGAGCCGATTGCCGCCGACGCGCATGCCATCTACCTGCAACGGATCGGTGGTTTTTCCCTCGGCGGCATTGCCCACGATGGTCAGTCCGCGCTGCGTGCCCTGC
>JBBSSN010000357.1:0-2495 GCA_038242035.1 Actinomycetales bacterium | reverse complement strand
TTGCTGTTGGTGGCGATGCTGGCCCGCATTCCGCATGCCGCGGCGGGTGTCCTGGTGACACTGCACGTCGTGGACACGATGGGTCTCGGTTACGGGGCCGCAGGCGGCGTGGCGGCCGCCGTCACCGTGGGCATTGCCCTCGGGGCCCCGTGGCGGGGGAAACGGGTGGATCTGGTGGGTCTGCGCCGGGCCCTGATTCCGTCGGTGATTTCGGAAGTCGTGGTGTGGTCTGTGGCACCGTTTCTGGGCTACCAGCTGCTGCTCGTGGCGGCCGTCATCGGTGGTCTGTTTTCCGTGCCGATCTTTTCCGTGGTCCGGCAGGCTCTGGGAGTGATGGTACCCCCGGCGAAGCGGCGGACCGCGTATGCGCTCGATTCGGTGGGCGCGGAACTGACCTTCATGGTGGGCCCCGCGGTGGGCGTCATGCTCGCCACCACGCTGCACTCGGTGGCGGGCCTGATCTTGATCGGTGCCGCATCGGCCGTGGCCGGTCTGCTGCTGATGTGGTTCAACCCGCCGACCCGGACCGGCCAACCCGGCAGCTACCAGCAGGATGTCAACGACGAGGTTGCTTCGATGGAGGAGCTCTCTCCGGCCGAGGCCGCCGGCAGTCAGTCCTTCGCCGGGACCAACGCATTGGGGAGGTTCTGGGGCCGCACGCGGGGGAACCTGGCGTGGCTCAACGTTGCCGTGATCGCCGTTCTCGGAGCCTCCTTGGGCGCCGGGCTGGTGCTGTCGGGGACGGATGTCGGCATTGTGGCTGTGCTGCGTGATTCCGGGCAGATCTCTGAGATGGGCATCGTGCTGGTGTTCTGGTGTGCGGCATCGGTGGTCGGCGGCCTCATTTACGGTGCGTTGAGCAGGCCCGTGAACCCATTGTGGATGCTGGCCGCGATGGCCGTGCTGACGATCCCGATGGGTTTCGCCACGGACACCTGGACCTTGGCCCTGTATTCGATCCCGCCCGGCCTGTTGTGTGCACCGGTCCTCACCTCCAGCGCGGAGCGGATCGCCGGGCTGGTAGCCGAAAAACGCCGCGGCGAGGCGATGGGCTGGTATGGCTCATCGCTGACACTGGGGAGCGCAGTGGGGGCACCTTTCGGCGGAATGATGATCGACGCCGTCGGTCCCTGGGGAGGTTTCACCATGATCGGGATCCTGGCCGCAGTGTTGGCGCTGGCGGGCCTGCTGGCGCAGTCCTTGAGACGGCGCTCCGTCAGGAATCCGGCCGGCGTCTAGGCGTTCTTGGTCAGTTGACGGCACCGGTGAACTTCTCGCCGGGCCCCTTGCCGGGTGCATCCGGAAATTCGGACGCCTCGCGGAACGCCAGCTGCAGGGACCGCAGGCCATCGCGCAATGGACCGGCGTGCTGGCTGCCGATCTCCGGGGCGGCTGCGGTGACAAAACCGGCCAGCGCTGTGATCAGCTTGCGGGCCTCATCGAGGTCCTTGAGCTCCTGGGCATCGGCACCGTCGGCAAGCCCGCACTTAACGGCTGCTGCGCTCATCAGGTGCACTGCCGCCGTCGTAATAACCTCGACGGCGGGAACCTCGGCAATGTCGCGCATTTGGGCGTGCGCCCGTTGGTCATCGGTGACCCCGGTGGACGACTGCGGACCCATTGCGGCGTGCTCCGGCTCGGAACTGAAACTGTGGCGGGTGTGCTCTGCCGGTGAATTGTTTTCTGGGCTACTCATGCTGGTAAGCTTGTCACAGACCGACTGAATGTCGTTACTTTGTCCGGATCCCAGGTTGCTGGAAACAGCAGCCGCTGACGGTGCGGAGGGTGCGTTCAGTCAGCAAGCGGAGTTCTCTCCCACCCGTCGACCCGGAAAGGTCCTCCCGATTAATGCGGGCAGGCCCCGGAGTTACCGGGTACAGGTCGGCCGGGGCTTCGATACGGAGCCCGCGGATACCCCTCCGGGGACGTCCGTTTGCCGATCCCCGAGGCCTCTGATTGCGCCAGCAGTTGGAGGCCTTCTCCTATTCCTGGTGTCAGTTACGTTCGTCAAGACAACAGGAGTTACACATTAGCGAGCCACGAATCAACGATCGGATCCGCGTCCCCGAGGTGCGGTTGGTAGGACCAGCAGGTGAGCAGGTCGGAATCGTTCGCATTGAAGACGCACTGCGCCTTGCCGCTGAGTCGGACCTGGATCTTGTTGAGGTAGCACCGACGGCGAAGCCGCCGGTGTGCAAACTGATGGACTTCGGCAAGTACAAGTACGAGGCTGCCGTCAAAGCCCGTGAAGCGCGTAAAAACCAGACCAACACGGTCCTGAAGGAAATCCGTTTCCGCCTCAAGATCGACAAGCACGACTACGAAACGAAAACCGGTCATGCGCTGCGCTTCCTCGGAGCCGGGGACAAGGTCAAGGCCATGATTCAGTTCCGCGGCCGCGAACAGCAGCGCCCGGAAATGGGCATCCGTCTGCTCCAGCGCTTTGCCGCGGACGTCGGTGAGGTTGGTGCAATCGAGTCCAGTCCGCGCATCGA
>JBBSSN010000356.1:0-2520 GCA_038242035.1 Actinomycetales bacterium | reverse complement strand
TTGATCAGGTCCTGGTCCGAGCCGCGCCGGACCACAATGGCACGCAGCCGCAGTCCGTCGCCGCCGCCGGCGTGCTCGATCAGGATCCGTGCCAGCAGCCGGCCGATCCGTCCAAAGCCATAGAGGACGACGTCGGTGCTGGTGCGCTCGTCAATGCCTTGACGGTCGACGACGTCGGCCAGTTCTGCCCGCAGGAATTCCTCCCGCGTCCGGCCGGCACCCTCCTGGGCATAGAGCAGGTTGAGCTTTGCCAGATTGATCGACGCGGGGCCAAGTTTGAGTGAACTGAGGGCCTGCAGCAGCGGCAGAGTTTCCTCCGGGCGCAGTTCCACGTTGTCCACGTGGCGGGCGAAGCGGTGGGCCTTGAGGACGCTGATCGCGGACTGGTTGATCAGCGAGCGGCCGTGGACCGAAATGACCACGTTATTTTCCCGGTACAGGCGGCCGATCAGCGAGATCATGTCCTCGGCCAAGGCCTCACGCTTGATCCAAACATCCAGAGTTTCATCGACGGTCTGCTTCACAGATTTCCCTTTCCTGTCCCAACCGGAAACGCCTTCGGTGCCGGTCGCACGCCGGGCTCCAAGACTGCGAAGCGCGGCACCCTGGGACGCGGCGCGGATTGCCGGACGCTCCAGGGAAGTTCATCCCGCGGGCATCCGCGGGTTCAGATGGGCGGTAAGTCCTATGCGCCGCCCGGCCCGCTTTCCATTCTAAACGAGATGGTTGCGGCTAAACCCGCGGGAGGGACGAACGTGTGCAGAATCACCTCGCGCTGCCTCGGTCAGCCAAGCCGTTAGGCTCAACGGGTGCGTATCCTGCTTCCGCCTTCCGAGGGCAAGACTCCTGTTTCCACCGGCGCTGCCATCCGGCTTGACGAGCTTCACTTCCCGGTGCTGAACGCCGCACGCTCCGAGGTCATGAACGCACTCGCCGAAGTCTCGGCGACGGAGAATGCCCTGACACATCTCGGCGTCGGGGCCTCACTGGCTGCTGAGGTAGCCCGCAATATTCGGCTGGGGGCCGAACCAGCCGCGGCCGCACACTCGGTGTATTCCGGCGTGCTCTACGATGCTCTGGGCTACCGGACGCTCACCGCGGCACAGCGCAGGAAAGCCGACGAGGCCGTCGTCGTGATGTCCGGCCTGTGGGGCGTGATCGGTTTCGCAGACCGGATCCCGGCCTACCGACTTTCGATGGCCGTAAGCCTGGCTGGTCTGGGCAGGCTGGCTGCCTACTGGAGGCCCCGGTTGGCCGCGGCGATGGAGGAATTTACCGTCGGGCAGCTGCTGATTGACTGCCGGTCCAGCACGTATGCGGCGGCGTGGACTCCCCCGGCCGGGCAGACCGTGGCCGTGAATGTGTTTCAGGAGCGGGATGGGAAGCGCACCGTGGTGTCGCATTTTGCCAAGCACACCCGCGGCGAGCTGGCCCGCGGGCTGCTGATCCGCCCCGGCAAGTCCCCGCGGACTCCCGCGCAGCTGCTGACAATCGCGTCAGCTCCGGAGTTTCACGACCGCTGGCAGGCCGAACTGGTCCCGGGGACGCAGCGGAAGTCCCACGCGCTGAATCTCATCCTGCGCTGAATCTCTTCCAGCGCTGAATCTCATCCACGCGCTGAATCTCTTCCAGCGCTGACAGGCCACATCGCCGCTAGATTCGCCCCGCCGCCGGCCACGGCCGCCGCAGGTTGAGGGGCGCATCCTTCTGCGCACCGATAGGCATCGGCCCTGCGCAGGATGCATTCCTGCGCAGTCCAACGCGCTAACTCTGCGCAGGTTTCTCCGGATCTACACGAGCGCGCACAATTCGACCTCAAAACCGTCCGCGTTTTCGAGATAGGCCGCGTAATGTGCTGCACCGCCTGCATGGGGGTGGCTATCGGCGAACATCAGTGCCCAGCCATGACCGATCGAGGCCGCGGCCAGGTGCTCGACGTCGTCGACCGTCCCGGCATTGAAGGCTAGGTGGTTCAAACCGGGGCGCAGACGCTCATGGCGGCCGGCCGCGACGTCCGGACCGGATTCGAGCACGATGTAGTCGTGCTCCCCTTGCCACGTACCGCCCGTTGGCCCGGAACCCCACTCATCCAGAAGTGAATACCCCACGCGTTCCAACATCCAGCCAAGCGAGCCCTTGGCCCGTGGATAATCAGCCACCCAGATTTCCAGATGGTGCAGCCCGCCGGCTTTCCCGGGCAGCACCGGTCCCTTAGGAATGCCCGTCCCGCCGGGTCAGATCCAGTCCGAACTGCGGACCAGGATGCAGCCCGCGTCCGGACACATGACGACGTCGTCGTCGGGGGCCTTGCGGATGTCCGCCAGATCCCCCGGGCTCAGCTGCATGCCGGAGCCTTCCGATGTGCCGTGGAAAAGCCGGGCGGCGCCTATCCCCCGTTTAGTCAGGGCACGCTCGTAGACCGCCAATAGTGCGGCCTCGAAGGATCCAGCAAGGGCGCTCCGATCCCGGACGACGGCTTCCCGGTCCGCGGAAACCTCCGCCAACCGCGCATCAACTTCG
>JBBSSN010000355.1:0-2546 GCA_038242035.1 Actinomycetales bacterium | reverse complement strand
TGCATTGCGCCGGAGCTCGTTCGGGATAAGGACGGCATCTCCGCGGCGCTCCTGATCGCCGAGCTCGCAGCGGAGGCGAAAGCCCGGGGCAGGACCATTTTCGACACTCTCGATGACCTTGCCCTGGACCACGGCCTGCACTCCGGTGACCAGCTCAGTCTTCGCGTTGCGGATCTGGCACAGCTGACCACCATGATGACCTCCCTTCGTCAGGACCCGCCGACCAGTCTGGGTGGATCCGGCGTCGAAACGTTCACTGATCTGGCTCAAGGTTCCGCGGCCCTGCCGCCCACGGACGGTCTGCTGTTCCGCACCGCAGACGGCAGCCGCGTGATCATCCGGCCCAGCGGAACCGAGCCCAAGCTCAAGTGCTACCTGGAAGTTATTGTTCCAGTGAGCGCTGCGGCGGATCTTCCGGACGCCCGGCTCCGTGCACGTGCCGCCCTCGACGCCACGCTCACCGACGTCCGCGGGGCCCTGGGCCTTTGATCCCCGGAAATGACGCCCCTGGCGCCAAATGACGCGCGCCGCGAATCATTGACGCCGAGGGGCGTCATTTCACGTGCGCCGGCTCTCGCGCACTGCGTTCCCGGCGCCCGGCCGCGGTGACCAGGTCCCCAGCGGGCCCACTCAGGATGCGCGGCCCCTTCCACACGGCGTGCATGCGGCGATCCAGCGGCAATTGGGCCACCGGGACTTCCACTAGCGCGCCGCTTTCCAGCCAGGAGCGGACGGCGAAGATACTGAGAACGGCTGGGCCGGCACCGGCGGTGACGCTCACTCGAACGGCGGCGTTGCTGCTCAGTTCCAAGGTCGGCGGAACCGGCCGGTAGTCCTTGAGCGCCCGATCCAGGGTGCTGCGGGTCCCCGAACCTTTCTCGCGCACCACCAGCGCAGTGGAGGCCAGCTCCTGGGGTGTCAGTGTTTTCCCCGCCGCCGCCCACGGGTGCTCCGGCGGCACGACCACCGCCAGTCGATCCGCGCCGACCTTCAGCCGGTGCAGTCCGGCGGGCAGCCGCGGCGATTCCACGAAGCCGACGTCGACCGAGCCATCGGCCACCAAGTCGAAGACTTGGTCCGAATTGTGCACGGATAAGGTGACGCTGAGATCCGGATCAGCCCGTTTCAGATCCGACAGCCAGCCCGGCATCAGGTACTCGGCCACTGTCATGCTCGCTGCCACCATCACCTTGGAGCGACGCTGCGACTGCAGCGACTCCGCCGCGGACATTAGGTCACGGGCGCTCTCCAGCGCCGGCCGCGCCCAGTCCACCACGACGGCGCCCTCAACCGTCAGCCGGGAACCGCCCGGTCGCCTGTCAAGCAGAATCACTCCGAGCGATCGCTCCAGCCGCGTCAGGGACCTGCTCGCATTTGGTTGCGCCATCCCGATGGCACGGGCCGCGGAACTCAGGCTGCCATGTTCGGAAACCGCCACCAGCAGTTCCAGGACAGCAAGATCGGGCCACGCAATGCTCATATCAATATGATATATGGTCATGGCCTATTGCCGTCTACCGGAGCGGCCGAGCTGCTGGCAGCATCGAATACATGCAGACAACTAAAGCGACAAAGACGGCCAAATCGCCGGACGCGACGACCATAACAGCCCGGGCACCGGGCGCAACAGAAGCGAGTTACCACCGGATCCGCGCCCTGGCACCGGGGCTGAGCGTGTGCGCGATCGCCGTGCTGGCGGCGCTGGCCATCGGACGGCTGATCCCCACGGTGAGTGTGTTGCTGATCGCCATCGTTCTGGGCGCCGCGCTGCGCAACCTCATCCGGCTTCCGGCTGTCTTGGACCCGGGATTCAAGGTCGCCGCTAAGACCCTGCTGCGCGCCGGCGTCGTCCTCTTAGGTCTGCAGCTCCTGCTCGGGGACATCATCGGGCTCGGAGCGGGAATGATTTTGGTGGTGGTCGGCATTGTCGGAGTCGGTATCCTCGGCACTCTCCTGTTGGGAAAATGGATGGGAATTACCCCCACCCAACGCCTGCTCATTGCCTGCGGATTCTCGATCTGCGGGGCGGCTGCCGTCGCAGCGGTGGACGGCGTGATCGAGACCGAGGATGAGCAGGAGGTCATCACCGCCATTGCCCTGGTGGTGATTTTTGGCACGCTGATGATCCCCTTCATCCCGTTCGCCGCCGGGCTGCTGGGACTGTCCGAGCAGCAGGGCGGGATGTGGGCCGGTGGCTCCATCCATGAGATCGCCCAAGTAGTGGCGGCGGGCGGCGCTCTCGGCGGGGCTGCCCTTGGCGTAGCGGTCATCGTAAAACTGGCGCGGATTCTCATGCTTGCTCCCGTCATGGCCGTCGTCAGTATCCGCCGTCGCCGGTCCATGAGCCACACGGACAGCACTTCCCGCCGACCTCCCGTCATGCCGCTCTTCGTGCTCGGATTCATCGTGCTGATGCTCATCCGCTCCACCGGAATGATCCCCAGTGCAGTCCTGAACGTGGCGCAGGTGGGCCAAACGGCGCTGCTCGCCGCCGCCATGTTCGCACTAGGGACCGGCGTGCACCTGAAATCGCTCAGAACCGTTGG
>JBBSSN010000354.1:0-2584 GCA_038242035.1 Actinomycetales bacterium | reverse complement strand
TCCACCCGCTGGGCCCTGCTGGTCAGGTCCTCGAGCATCTGCAGCGAGTCCCGCTCCATGCTCAGTGCCGAGCCGAGTTTAAAAATGAACAATTCACGCGAGGTGGTGAGCTTCTCGAACATCTTAGGCACCTCCCGAGACTGCCTTGCTGACAGCGTTCGGGCCGTTGTACTCACGGTCCGGCATATTGCGCAGCGCCTCAAGCACCGGCTCATCCGCGCCGGAATCTTCGGCCTTACTGACAAGCTGGGCGCGGCTTGCCGGGTAGTCGATACCACCGAGGAACTTCTGGATCGCAATGGGATTGGGTGAATCGGACATGATGATGCCTTTCAGATAGTTTCTACTGATCGGGTGCCCGCGGGCTGCGGGACGTCGGGCGCGGGAGGTGCGGGCGGATCGTCGGGCGGGAAGACGACGTCGAACGCTTCCACGCGCCGGTCAGGGACGGTGGTGGGGGATTCCAGATGCACGGCACCGGAGGGCAGCAGGGCCGCGCCGCCGCAGACACTCATGACTTTCCATTGTGCGGCCACATCCTCACCGGAATGATCCGCCGGTAGCAGCGGCCAGAAATCGAAGCCCCCGCAGGCCAGCAATGTGCGGCGATCGAAAAGTACACAGCCGCCGACCCAGGCGATCCGGTAGGCAAGCCATTCGTCCGGCCCCAGATTCAGTGAAGCGGCCAAATGCGCGGGATTCGCCGCGTTATGCAAGGGCCAGCGCTGGAAGGCCGGCTCCGCCCGGCGGACGTGTTCCGGGTGGACCAATCCCTCCCAGGGTTCAAAAGTGGTCTGCTCCTCGGGTCGGACGTCAGTTAAATGGCTTAGGCCCTGAACCGCCATTCCGATGAAGCCGCAGCCCAACGACTGCAGAGCATCGTCCATCCGGCTCACGGAGCCGGGTTCCAGCCATACATCATTGTCCAGAAACAGTACTCGCCGTGCTGTGGCCAGTCCCAGCAGGTATTGCCGGTGTTCGGCCATGCCGCGGCGCGGGAGGTGGCGGTAGGTGTGGACGTTGCGCCCCTGCGCCTGCAGAACACGGATCATGGCAGCTACTGCCGGATGCTCCCAGTCCGCGGAGGTATCGCTTTGATCGCTAATCAACCCGGCGAACCCGGGATTGTCCTGAGCAGCCAGTCCGGCCAGCACGACCGCCAGTTCGGCAGGCCTGCCGCGGGTGGGGATCAGCACAGCCAGGTCCGGATCTGCAGGTTCCGGTTCAGCTGCCCACTGCGCGGCGGTCCGCCTGCTCATGCCAGGTTCCACGCTTATGCTTCGTCCTCCAGCTCTGGGGTCAGGCCAATTGCTTCCTGCACCTCCGGACCGTCGGTGCTGTCCGGGAACGGCTCGGTCTCGCGCCCGTCTTCAACGTGGTCCGGATGGCCGTCCCGCGTCAGGTTCTGGGCTGCGTGCTTCATTTCGTCGTCGAGCCTTGCGCTGTGTTTGTCGCTGCCACGTTCGGTCATGATGCATTCCTCCTCAACAGGCTCCGCCAAACTGAAATCCAGGGGCGAAAGCGCTCCTTCAACGCTAACACTAAGTATGCTGGTGAGAGCGTTGACGGCTGGAAATTTGCGGCGCTAGTGGCAAGTCGGAAGGGGATATGAAATGGACCGGAACGAGGCAGGAAAAGATGCGGACCGCGCCCACGGCGAGGCGCCGGCGGAGGGAGCGGACCCGGATGCGCAGGACGGCAGTACCGCAGAAGGGGACGTCCGTCAGCATTCGCAGCAGGCGGCGGAGGGGGACGACGACGACACCGGAGCCGACGATGCAGAAGAACCAGGGGCGGGCAAGCCGGAGGGCTGACGGCGCGGCTGAGTGACGATAGCTGCCCGGACCGGGCGCCGATCAGGAACGTCCAAATAGTGAGACTATTTATCCACTAAGCGGACCCAGGGAACTAATATTATCTTCTGATCCTCGCCCAACGCCGGGCTGCCAACTGGCGTGACCGGCCGCATGAAAGTCGGTTCCATGAGCAGCACCAAGACGGTTTCCGAACCCGTCATTCCCAAGGCAAACACCCGCGGACGGGTTATCCTCGCCAGCCTGGTCGGCACAACCATCGAATTCTACGACTTCTACGTCTATGCCACGGCTGCTGTACTCGTCTTCCCGAAACTGTTCTTCCCGAATGCGGACAGCACCACGCAGCTGCTGAGTTCCTTCGCCATCTTCGGAGTGGCCTTCGTGGCACGCCCTGTCGGATCCGTCTTGTTCGGGCATTTCGGTGACAAGTTCGGGCGAAAGGGCACCTTGGTGGCGTCCCTCCTTACGATGGGGATCGCTACCTTCCTCATCGGCTGTCTCCCGACCGCGCTGGTCCCCGGCTGGACGTTCCTGGCACCGGCGATGCTGGTGCTGCTGCGTTTTGCGCAGGGCCTGGCGCTGGGCGGGGAGTGGAGCGGTGCGGCCCTACTGGCCACGGAAAACGCGCCGGCCGGCAAACGTGCCATCTGGGGCACGTTCCCGCAGATGGGTGCGCCCATCGGCTTCATCATTGCCAACGGCCTTTTCCTGATCCTGAATCTGACGCTGACCACTGCGCAGTTTGCGGCGTGGGGCTGGCGGATTCC
>JBBSSN010000353.1:0-2654 GCA_038242035.1 Actinomycetales bacterium | reverse complement strand
CAGTGCCACGCCGGCTTCCACTTCACCCCGGCGCGCGATCAGCTCATCCTCTACCCGGCGCCCGGCAAGTGTTGTGCTGGCCATCGCTCCGCCAATCTGCTGGCCCAGAACTGCTATGACGGCCAGCGCGTTCCACGGCAGTACCGAGCTGACGAACATAAGGGCCGCCGTCGGCAGTACGCCTCCGGCTATCGGGATGCAGGCGAGCCACCACCGACCCTTTCGCGCAACGCGGTGCCCGGACGTCCATACCGCCACAGCAAACATCAGCGCAACAAATGCCAGGGCGATCCCGGGATGCCCGGCCAACCGGGAAATCAGCAGCGCCACGACGGCGAGTTGAACGAGTGCCCGCAGACCGGCAATGATCATCTCCGAGGCGCGGCGGCCCAATGCGGCACGCCACACCGCTGCGGCGAGGGTCAACAACAGGGCCAGCAGAACCCAGCTCGCCGGCCCGGTGTTCAGCAGAGTTGAATTGTCCACGAAGTGAATTATGCCCGCTGGCGGGAGGAGCTCAGTCTCCTCTACGCTTGGAAACTGTGACAATCCTTGTGGAACCGACCGACGACTTTCCCTACGAGATCCGCAGCTTCCCGGCAAAGTTCGCCGCCGACGGCCCCGATCCGCTGTCGACGAAATGGGCGGAGGCCGTGGGCTTTGGCTTTCATGGCAGCGCGCCGGAAGACTCGGACATCGAAAAATCCCTGAGCTCCGAGGAAAAAGACGGGCGGATCCTCACCGGCGCCTATGCAGCGTCAGCCCTGGACGGAGCCTGGGACGCCGACTACCCGGTGGCCACCTATGCCAGTTACCGCAAGACGCTCAATGTAGGAGCGGGCAAGCTGCTGACGGCGCATCTGATCAGCGCTGTCACGGTCCGGCCCACGCACCGGCGGCGCGGGCTGTTGCGCACCATCATCACCGACGACCTTCGCCGTGCCAAAGCGGACGGGCTGGCGATCGCCGCGCTGACGGCGTCCGAAGCCACCATCTATGGTCGCTTTGGGTTTGGCGCGACCACGCACGTCGCCACCATCGAGGTGGACAGCAGCCACGGTTTTGCGCTCAAGTCGGCGCAGCCGGGCCGCGGAATCGTGGAAATCGCGGAGCCGGGCGTATTGCGGGAGCTGGAGCCCGGGCTTTTTGACCGTGTCCACGCGGGTACCTTCGGCTCGATTGGACGGCAGGACTCCTACCGCTACCGGGTGTCCGGTTACTGGAATTATGGCAAGCCCGGGCGGGACAGGACCGTGCGGGCGGCGTTGTATTACGGCCCGGACGGAAAATGCGAGGGCTATGTGTCTTACCGTGTGCTGGAGAGTGAAACGCCGGCCACCCTGAAGGTGATCGATCTACTGGCTGCGGACCATGCCGCCTACCTGGCCCTATGGCAGTTCCTGGGCTCGGTGGATTTGGTGCAGCGGATCCGCCGGGAGGGCGTTCCGATGGCCGATCCGCTGCCCTGGGCTCTGGCGGACAAGCGGCGTTACCAGGTCAAAGAGGTGGAGGATCATCTGTGGCTTCGGATCCTTGACACGACGGCAGCTCTGCAGGCCCGGCACTACTGGCTGGACGGCACTGTGACACTAAGGGTGATGGACGCACTGGGTTTCGCCGGCGGTGTTTACCGGCTGCACACGCTGGACGGCGTCGGAACCGTCACGGAACTGCCCGCAAGTGAACCGGCGGACCTGCAATTAGGCGCGGCGGAGCTGGCGCAACTGTATCTGGCCGGAGTCGGCGCACAGACCCTGCTGGCTGCTGGCACGGTGCGCCAGCTGCGCACCGGCGGGGCCGCCGCCGTCGACGCCGTATTTGCGGCACCCGTACCCGCGCACTCCCTGACGGACTTCTAGACGGGGTGTGACCTGTCGCCGGCGTCCGGTTTTTGCCTTCGATTAGCGAAGTGACTAGACTAAAAAGGCACGTAGTGCGCGAATTACCCGTTGCAGTTTGTATCTGACTGCACGCACAATGTCACTGCACAATCCATAATCCGGAGTCATACGGTGCCGCCGAAGCGTCGCCGCGTGAGTCTGGCTCAATTTACTATCCACAACGGAGCCCCTACTACATGACCATCACGACCCCCGAGAAGACCAGTACCCCCGTTGTCGCCATTAACGACATCGGTTCGGCTGAGGACTTCCTCGCAGCTGTTGACGCCACCATCAAGTACTTCAACGACGGAGATCTTGTTGAAGGTACCGTCGTCAAGGTTGACCGCGACGAAGTTCTGCTCGACATCGGTTACAAGACCGAAGGCGTCATCCCTTCCCGCGAATTGTCCATCAAGCACGACGTTGATCCCGGAGACGTTGTTTCCGTTGGCGATCTCGTCGAAGCCCTGGTGCTGACCAAGGAAGACAAAGAAGGCCGCCTGATCCTCTCCAAGAAGCGCGCGCAGTACGAGCGTGCCTGGGGAGACATCGAGAAGGTCAAGGAAGAGGACGGCGTCGTCACCGGGACCGTCATCGAGGTTGTCAAGGGTGGGCTGATCCTCGACATCGGTCTGCGCGGCTTCCTGCCCGCATCTCTGGTCGAGATGCGCCGCGTCCGCGACCTGGCTCCGTACATCGGGCAGAAGATCGAAGCCAAAATCATCGAGCGGGACAAGAACCGCAACAACGTGGTCCTGTCCCGCCGTGCCT
>JBBSSN010000352.1:0-2662 GCA_038242035.1 Actinomycetales bacterium | reverse complement strand
GTGACATTGCGCAGGAATGGAATGACGTCTTCCTGGCCCTCGGGTCCGCCGAAGGACGCGAGCAGGATGCCGTCATAAGGGCGCGGTTCCATCCGGCCGGCCTCGGTGACGGGATTCAAAACCGCCGCTGCAGAATCCGTCATCGCAGGACCTCTCCAATTTCCGCTGCACTGATCCGGCGGCCGGTGTAGAACGGGATCTCTTCCCGGACGTGCAGGCGGGCTTCGGTAGACCGCAGATGGCGCATCAGGTCCACCAGGTCCAGCACGTCGTCGGCTTCCAGACCTAAAATCCATTCCCAGTCACCCAGGGCGAACGAAGAAACGGTGTTGGATAACACGCCCGGGAAATCCCGGCCCAACATGCCATGGTGGCGGAGCATCGTGCCGCGCTCCTCGGGCGGAAGGATGTACCACTCGTAGGAGCGCACGAACGGGTACACGCAGACCCAGCCCTTGGGCTCGGTCTGTGACATATACGACGGCGCATGGTTTTTGGCGAACTCGGCTTCGCGGTGCACACCCATCGCGGACCAGGCAATTTCTGTCCCGGTGAACAAATCGCTCCGGCGAATATCCCGCACTGCACGCTGCAGGCCGTCAGCTGTGGGACCGATCAGCCAGATCATCACGTCGGCGTCGGAACGCATGGCGGAAACATCGTACGCGCCGCGAAGTGTGATGTTCTGCCCGGCGAACCCGGCGACAAGTTCTTCAAAGGCCGCGACCCGCTGTTCGCTGCCCGCGCCCGGGAGGCCGACGCGCTTAAAAACCGTCCAGAGCGTGAAGGGAGCCGAGGGCGGCTTCGTCTCTGAAGACGACGGCTCTGCTGAAGGCGCCGTGGAAGGGGAGGCCTCAGAAGTTTTAGTGACAGATTCCGCAGATGTGTGGCTCATGGTTACAAGTTTGCCCCTCCGGGCGCGAAAGTTGAAACCGAAAGCCTCTACCATCGGTAGAAGTCACGAAACTCACAGGCTTTTCTCCGTGTGATCCGTGGGGTCAGCCGCAAGCGGACGCGCCACTTCCGCACGGGCATCCGCTACCACGGCCGCCAAACCATTTCCGGCCAGCCAACCGCCCAGCAGGAGCAGTCCGGGCTGTTGGCGGGCAATGCCGCGGACTTTTGCCACTTCTTTCCGATGCCCGACGGCGGCAAACGGCAGCGAACCGGGCCACCGCACCACGTCCCAATCCACCAGAACCTCATCAGTGACTGGTTGTTCCAGCAGGGTCGAAGCATCCGCGAGGGCAGCGGCCAGCAGGTCATCATCCGCAGCGGAGAGTCGCGCGGTTTGACCTGCCCTGTCTCCGGCCCTGCCGTAGGAGAGCCGGAGGACATGCCTGCCGTCTCCGGCCATGTCGGCTATCCATGCCCATTTCGCACTCGCGTGAGTCAGCGCTTTAGCCTTGATTCCTGCGGTCTGCGGCGCCACCAGAATTCCGGTCCCGCGGGGTTTCACATTTAGGCCCGGCGAATCCACCACCAGGGTCACCAGCCGAACGTCGGGCCCGTCTGCCGGGGCATGGCCGGCAAGCTCCGGGATCACAGGGGCCAGTAATTGCACCGCCGCCGGCCCACTCGTGGCCACCACCAGAACATCTGCCCGAGCGGACCACTCGCCCGCGGTCACCGTCCATTCGCTCCCTGCGCCGGACGAAGCGGTGCGTGAAAGCCCGGTCACCGGGTGCCCCGTATGCATCTCCACACCCGCATTGCGCAGATCATCTGCGAGCGCCGCGACGAGCGTGAACATCCCCCCGACCAGACCTCCGACAGCAGCCCCGGCCTTTGCCATCCCCGGCTGCGCACCGCCGGGCTGTGCGGCACCCCGTTGCGCGGCCACTGCGGCCGCCAATGAACCGTGTTTGAGAATGCCCTGGCGCAGCCCCGGAGCCACCATGTCGACGTCCAGCACTTCCGCGTCCGCCGAATGCACTCCAGCCACCACCGGGGCCACCAAACGCTCCAGGACACGAGCGCCCATCCGCGCCCGGACCAGGTCCGCGACGCTGCAAACCTCCGCACGAGTCCCTACCGAAGACGGTAGGCCGGCGTCGAGCGCAGCCCGCAGCGAACCGGCAAACCCCAGCGCCTTGCGCACTTCCGGCGCCCAGGGGTCCGCCGGAATGCCCAGCACCCCGGTCCGTGGCAGCGGCAGCGCTCCCGTCGGAAGCTGAACCCAGGCACCGGACGGGTCCGGCGAGTTGATGCGGTCACCCAAGCCGAGCTCCGTGGCCAAGTCTGCGACCGCCGTCGAACGCGTGGCAAACGATTCCGCCCCGCTGTCCAGCGACAGGCCAGCCACCGTATGCGAGCCAACGCAACCGCCGAAGGCACCCGACGCCTCCAATACAGTGACCCGATAGCCGGTGCGAACCAGGTCCCGGGCAGCCACGAGTCCGGAGATTCCCCCGCCGACGACGACGGCGCGCGGCTGCCGTCGTCCGCGCGGCGCAGTAGCCTTGTCGGTCGGGCTATCCATCGGGCTGTCCATCATGAAGGCTGAATTGAGTGGATCAGCTCCACCATCCGGGTGAGGACATCAGGATCCGTATCCGGCGGCACCCCATGGCCCAAATTGAGCACGTGCCCGGGCGCGGCCTCCCCTGCCGCGATCACCGCACGCACATGGGCTTCGAGGACCTCCCACGGTGCGGACAGC
>JBBSSN010000351.1:0-2671 GCA_038242035.1 Actinomycetales bacterium | reverse complement strand
TGGGAACGGCCGTCCTCGAAGCGGAGCGGAGACGAACTTGGCGCCTGTTATGAATCATAATGAAACTCTCGAGACTTTCCACCGGGCACGCCGCTCCGCCGGTTCGTTGCGGAGGGCCATTGAGGATGAATTGGTCCTTGGCCATTTGGACATAGCCGAGACCGCGGCCCGCGCCTTTGCTTTTGCCGGGAGGGACCTGGATGATCTTAGGCAGATTGCGGCCATCGGTCTGATAAAGGCTGTCCGTGGTTTCGATCCCGACCGGGGAACAACGTTTCTGGCGTACGCGATGCCGACGGTGCGGGGGGAGTTGAAACGGCATCTGCGGGACAGCAGCTGGATGATCCGGCCGCCGCGGCATTTACAGGACCTGCGCACGACCGTTTCCAAAGCCGCGCCGGCATTGGCTCAGCGGCTGGGCAGGGAACCGACCTTGGCTGATCTTTCGGCCGAGCTCGGTGTTGACGAGCGGGATGTCGCCGAGGCCTTGAATTGCCAAAGCAGTCTACATCCGGAGTCGTTGGAGGCCCCGCTGGGTGAAGGAGGAGAAGAATCAACGCTCAGCTTGTCGGAGATCCTCGCCGACCCGGACAGCCGGCCGGATCGGATCGAGGAAATTCTGATGCTCCGCGGTGCCATCCGAAAACTGCCCGACCAGGAACAGCAGTTGTTGCATCGGCGGTACTTTCACGAAGAATCGCAGGGGCAAATAGGACGGCATTTAGACATGACACAGATGCAGGTCTCCCGTCTGCTCGCCCGTGTCCTGACGAAATTGCAACGCAGCCTCCAGGACGACTTGCAGCAGGATACCGAAGCTCGTAGGCAACGTTCCCGGAGCGCCTGAGCGGGAGTATCCGCGGACCCCGCCTTACTCGCGGACTGCGATGAACACGGTTCCGGCCGGTTTGCCTTCCTCCACCCCGGGGCCGCCGACTCCGGTATTCGCCACGACGAAGTCAGTGTTGGTGAACCGGACGATGCCTGCTGCCATCTCCTCTGCAGCTCCTCGGTGACGGAAAGGCTGCTGCCGGTCAGCGGTACCGCCCCGGGTGACTGTGCGCCGGGTGCTGCGAACGGTCTGTGAAATTGAGCCAGCGGGTTCCACTCCAAGGGGACCAGCGGAAAATGGCGCCGTGCCGGTCCGCATAATTGATGGGCGCGTCGCGCGTCATTTTGCGGGATCGGCGTCCGTGATGGCGCACTGTAGACTCACAGTCACCATGAGCATTGCCGGAAACGTTCCCAAGAATGCGCCAGCTTCGGTCCGTATCGACGCCTGGTTGTGGGCCATCCGTGCGTACAAAACGCGCTCCGCCGCCACAGCGGCCTGCCGCGCCGGCCATGTCAAGGTCAACGACGCCGCCGCCAAGGCCGCCCAATCGGTCGTCCCCGGCGACACCGTTCGTGTCCGTCAGTCCGGATACGATCGGATCCTGCTGGTCAGGGGTCTGATCGCCAAACGCGTTGGAGCCGAAGCCGCGTCACACTGTTTCACCGACCAGACACCGGAGCGTCCGGCATTGCCGGCCCTCGGGCTGCCGATGCGTGACCGTGGTGCCGGCCGGCCCACTAAAAGGGACCGCCGGGTCATGGATCGCCTGCGCGGTGAAGACTGAATTCAGGCGGTGTCGGGACTGGCGACGGCGGCAGCGAGCCTGTCGCGGACGTGCGCCAGGATGGTGGTCACCGGACGGCCGGTGACCAGTTCGCCGTCGTGCACGAAGCCTTCCTCCCGCCCGGCAAGGTCTTGAATGAGGCGCCGGCGCCACCGCGCCAGCAGCCCGGCGTGGGCCGGATCACCGGCGAGATTGTGCAGCTCCCCGGGATCCGTCTGAAGATCGAACAGTTCCTCGCTGCCCCAGCCAGACGCCCACAGATACTTCACCTTCCCGTCGGTCACCCACTGCAGGGACTGACCGAAGGCCACGTGCTCGCCGTGCAGCCATTCGCGTACGCCAGGGACGGGAACGGCACCGGATGCGGGATCGTCGTCGGTGGGGCCGTCGTCGGCGGGGCCGCGCAGGACGGATGCCAAGGACACTCCGTCACAGTCGGCAGGTACGGGGATGCCGGCCAGATCCAGCAGAGTCGGCATCAAATCGCGCAGTTCCACCACCTGATCCGCCACGTTCTGCCGCAGCGCGTGCTGGTCCGAGAGCGCCGGGGCAATCAGGAGCGGAATATGTGCCGATCCTTCGTAGCCGACGCTTTTGCGGTAAAAATCGTGGTCGCCCATCATTTCGCCGTGGTCACTGGTGAAAGCCAGCACGGTATTGTCGCTGAGACCGAACGCGGCCAGTGCCTCGACCAAGCGCATGATCTGCAGGTCCACCTGGGCCATTAGACCGTAATAGCCGGCCCGCGCCCGGTGTGTCACCGACTCGGACAGGGTACCGAAGGAGGCCTCGTGCAGGCCGTCGGTGCGGATGGAGTCGTAGTGCTGCTCCCAATTGCCCAGCCGACGGCGAAATGCCGGCAGATCCAGATACTGCTCGAACGCCCAGGCAGGCGGGTCGTACGGCGGGTGCGGGCGGTGGAAGGAAAGGTATAGAAAAAACGGCACCGTAGGGTCCCGCCGGTAGAGCCAATCGACCGCGGCCGAACCGGCCCAATTGGTTGGATGCAGCCGCTCGTCCTTATCCCAGGGGCGGGCAATGGTGGAATTGCA
>JBBSSN010000350.1:0-2683 GCA_038242035.1 Actinomycetales bacterium | reverse complement strand
CCGCGATCAATCTCAGCCCCGCAGCCGCCAGCCGCCGGATGCGCGCAATGCGCCGGCAGGTACTGGACCATGATGTGGAGCGCTGGTCGCAGGATTTCCTGGTCACGCTGGATGAAAAGGCCGTCCGGGATGACCGCTGATCCAGAGGGGCTTCCCGCTGACCTGATCGCCGCCGTCGAACGTTTGTGCCGGACGCCGCGGCTGCTGGTGGCCATGGACTTTGACGGCACCATGGCCCCCCTGGTCCCGCTGGCCGGCGACGCGCGCCCGCTGCCGGCATCTGCGGATGCCTTCGCTGCCCTGGCGCAGCTGCCGGGCACGACGACGGCGCTGATCTCCGGGCGCGCACTGGCCAGTCTGCGTGCGGTCGCCAGCCCGCCGCCGGAGGCCCTGCTGATCGGCAGCCACGGCGCGGAGGTCTGGCTCGGGCCGGACGCCCGGCCGCTGACGTTGACCGAGGCCCAGGCACGGTCGCTCGGACAAGCCAGCGCCCTGCTCCAGGATATTGCCGGGGAGCACCCGGGAACCCTGCTGGAGGAAAAACCCGCCGGCATTGTGCTGCACACCCGGCTGGCGGAGGATCCCGTGGCGTCCGCCGCCGTCGAACAAGCGCACCATGCCCTGGACGCCCTCCCCGGCGTCTATCTCAGTACCGGCAAGCGCGTACTGGAAGTTTCCGTGGTGCGCGCGGACAAGGGCGAGGGGCTGCGGACGCTGCGCGACGCTGTCCACGCCACGGCGGTGCTCTTCGCCGGCGACGATGTCACAGATGAACACGGCTTCGGCGCCCTCGGGCCGAAGGACGTCGGCGTCAAAGTGGGTCCCGGGCAGACGGCAGCCCAATTTCGGATCGGTTCGCCGGAAGCGGTCGCGCCGCTGCTGGAGCTGGTGCTGGAATTTCGCCGTACCCACGGCTGAGACTATCCAGCCAGGATTACGTTGCTGAGATGCACATCACGTTTCATGTGACATACTGCTCAAGTGGCGCACTTTGCCGCAGCTAACTGAATACAAATCACCATTCACTACGGATCGTTCGGCACGTACCTGCCGATGAAGGGATTGAAGACTGTGGCTACAGTTACTTTTGACCACGCTACGCGCTTGTACCCGGGCACCGAGAAGCCCGCTGTTGACCAGCTCAACATTGAAATCGCCGATGGCGAATTCCTCGTCCTCGTTGGGCCCTCCGGTTGCGGTAAGTCAACCTCGCTGCGCATGCTCGCCGGCCTGGAAGACGTCAACTCCGGCCGAATTCTGATCGGCGACCGTGATGTTACCGACGTCCCCCCGAAGGACCGCGACATCGCGATGGTTTTCCAGAACTACGCGCTCTACCCGCACATGTCCGTGGCGGACAATATGGGCTTTGCCCTGAAGATCGCCGGAATCCCCAAGGAAGAGCGCGCCACCCGCGTCAAGGAAGCCGCCCGGCTGCTGGACCTTGAGGCATACCTGGACCGCAAGCCGAAGGCGCTTTCCGGCGGTCAGCGCCAGCGCGTTGCCATGGGCCGCGCGATTGTCCGCAACCCGCAGGTCTTCCTGATGGATGAGCCGCTGTCCAACCTTGACGCGAAGCTCCGCGTGCAGACCCGCACGCAGATCGCCTCGCTGACCCGCCGGCTTGGCGTAACCACCGTGTACGTCACGCACGACCAGGTCGAGGCGATGACCATGGGCGATCGCGTGGCGGTGCTCAAGGATGGGCTGCTCATGCAGGTCGATACTCCCCGTGCGCTGTACGACCACCCCAATAACGTCTTCGTGGCCGGATTCATCGGCTCCCCCGCCATGAATCTGCTGGAACTGCCCGTCGTCGACGGCGGCGTGAAGTTCGGCGGGGCCTCGTACCCGGTGCACCGCGAGGTGCTCGGCAAAGCCGCAGGCAACACCATTACGGTGGGGGTCCGGCCGGAGGATCTGGAAACGGCCCCGGAGGGCGAAGGCCTCGAGGTTGAGGTTGACGTCGTCGAAGAGCTGGGCGCGGATGCCTACATTTACGGGCACACCAGCGTCGACGGCAAGAACTACGACATGGTGGCCCGCGTTGACGGCCGCCGCCCACCGGCGAAGGGGGACCACCTGTTCGTGCGTCCGCAGCAGGGTCACATCCACCTCTTCGACAGCACCTCCGGACTGCGGGTCGGAGACTAAGCAGGATCCTCACCGAAAGCGCGGCGGCAACCTCCGGGATGCCGCCGCGTTTGCGTTATTCCGCGTTTGCGTTATTCCGCGTTTCCGTCATTTAGCGTTTCCGCCATATAAGGGAGAATTGACCCATGACGGAATCTGCAGGCGCCCGGTGGACAGATGAGCCAACGGACTATGGCCAAAAGGGGAAGCTCCCCCGGCCGGTGGCACCGCCGCCCGGTGTTCTTGGCTCGCTCAACATCACAGCGGCAACGGCGGCCCCGGAACTGCTCGACCTCCCCTGGCACATTGCCCTGGAGGAATGGCCGGAGGAAAACCTGGCCGCCCTGCCGCGCGGCATCTCCCGGCATGTGGTCCGCTTTGCCCACCTCAGCGGCTCCGTCATCGCCATCAAGGAAACCAGCGAGCATGTGGCCAAGCATGAATACCACATGCTCCGCAAGCTGCGGCGATTGGACGTTCCCTGCGTCGAACCCGTCGCCGTCATCAGCGGGCGCACCACCGCCGACGGCGTCCCGCTGGACCCGGTGTT
>JBBSSN010000349.1:0-2685 GCA_038242035.1 Actinomycetales bacterium | reverse complement strand
CGGAGCCGGCCGGGTCGATGGCTTGGGAGCCGTAGCACCGGTGCGTGCAGCGGCAGGGGCGGTGGAGGCTGTGGCAGGCGCGGAAGGGGCGGTGGAGGCTGTGGCAGCTGCGGGCTTGCCGGGCGCGGGTGTCGTTGCCGCCGGCGTGTTCGAGGGCTTGGCGGGGGCGGCGGTTGCGGCCGGCTTCGGGGGGGCCGTCGCTGCACCGGCTGCTGCAGGCACGATGGGGAGTTCCCTGGTTACCGGGTTCGCGGTGCCGGAATTTGGCCGGTGGCGTCCGTCAGCCGTATTTCCGCCGTCCGAATCGAAGGATTCGAAGAGCGGCCACCATTTGGCGTCGACAGAATTCTTGTTCTGCTGATACCGCTCATACAGCTCGTCAACGAGCCACTCGTTTCCGCCAAAGTCCTCGGGTAGACGGTGGATTGGTTGATCTGGCACGTGAAATACGCCTCTTCCGTGAGTTCTAGTTGCCCGCTGACAGGACCTGGCCGCACGCGGGAGCTGCTCCTGCGTTCTGACCGTGCGGTTTCTGCCGATACTCTGCCTTGCCCGGACCGGGTCTTTCAAACCTCCGCCCCATGACAGTCTAGTGAGAAGAACAAGGAGCAGGCCAATCTGGCTCAGGCCTGCGGGGAGTTTCTGGCTAGACTCGTCATGTTGGCGTGAACGGGCCAGCAAGCCCGTCGGCAACGGTGTTTATGCAGCAAAAGGTTTTTGCAGCAAAAGAATTTTCGCAGCGTGTTCCGTTCCCTCTTTTTTGGTTCAATCGAAGGTAGTGCCCATGCGGTTCCTGAACACTCCCAGCACGGATCTGACGTACTCGGACGTCTTCCTCGTCCCGTCCCGTTCGGACGTGGCTTCCCGTCTGGACGTAGACCTCTCCAGCAGTGACGGAACAGGAACCACCATTCCGCTGGTGGTGGCCAATATGACCGCCGTAACGGGTAAGCGCATGATGGAGACCGTTGCCCGGCGGGGCGGTCTGGCGGTTCTGCCGCAGGACATTCCGCTGCCCGTGGTCCGCGACGTGACGAGTTGGGTGAAACAGCGGGACCTGTTGTTCGAAACGCCACTGACTTTAACGCCACAGGATACGGTGATCGACGCGCTGCACCTGATGAGCAAGCGGCCGCATAATGCCGTGCTGATCATTTCAGGACCCGAGGGGGACGACGGCGACGCGGGCACCTTTGTGGGCCTGGTCCGGGCTGCAGACTGTGCGGACGTGGACCGTTTTTCCTCGCTCCGATCCGTGCTGCACAGCAACGTCGTGACGATTGATGCCGCTGCCTTTGCTCACGCCGCGCCCTTTGACAGCGCTGCTGTGGACGGCAGGCAGGATTCCGCCCTTCGGGATGCCTTTGAACTGCTGGACGCCGCCGGGTCCGATTTTGCCCCGGTGCTCCGGGAGGGCAAGGTGATTGGTGCACTGACCCGCACGGGGGCCCTGCGTTCGACGATTTACCGGCCTGCGGTGGACAACACCGGCGCACTTCGGGTGGCGGCCGCCGTCGGCATTAACGGTGATGTGCAGGCGAAGGCCAGTGCGCTGCTCGAAGCCGGCGTCGATACGTTGGTGGTGGATACGGCCCATGGGCACCAGCGGAAGATGATCGAGGCGGTCCAGGCCGTGCGCCGGGTGGCCGGTGATGCCCGGATCGTGGCGGG
The DNA here is from genome assembly GCA_038242035.1 of Actinomycetales bacterium. GTDB lineage: Bacteria > Actinomycetota > Actinomycetes > Actinomycetales > Micrococcaceae > Arthrobacter_M. The sequence continues at coordinate 1,014 of JBBSSN010000349.1, read as the reverse complement.
CAACGTGGTCAGTGCCGACGGTGTCCGTGATCTGGTGGCGGCGGGAGCCGACATCATCAAGGTAGGGGTCGGGCCCGGTGCCATGTGCACTACCCGGATGCAGACCGCCGTCGGCCGCCCGCAGTTTTCCGCCGTCCACGAGTGTGCCGCCGCCGCCGCGGAGCTGGGTGCCTCGGTCTGGGCCGACGGCGGCGTGCGGTATCCGCGTGACGTCGCGTTGGCCCTTGCCGCAGGCGCAAGCCAGGTCATGATCGGCTCCTGGTTTGCCGGCACCTATGAAAGTCCCGGGGACCTGAACACGGACAGCGAAGGTCGCCGCTACAAGGAAAGCTTCGGGATGGCCTCGGCGCGGGCAGTGCAGCACCGCACGCAGCGCGACGGCGCCTTTGACCGGGCCCGCAAGGGCTTGTTCGAGGAGGGGATTTCGTCCTCGCGGATGTACCTGGACCCGGCACGCCCCGGGGTGGAGGACCTGCTGGACCTGATCACCTCCGGTCTGCGCAGCTCGATGACCTACGCGGGCGCCCGGAACCTGGCCGAATTCCACCGCAACGCCATAGTGGGCGTGCAGTCCGCTGCCGGGTACGACGAAGGCCGCCCGCTGCGAACGAGTTGGTAGCCGGCAGGCACGGCAGATACGGTGCGCGCTGACTCAGCCCCGGCCGGTGACTCTGCGCACCCGACTGGGCGCACAGTCCCCGGCCGGGGGCTGGCCTTGCTGGCGGCGGCGACGTTCTTTATGGAGAATCTGGACGGCACGGTGCTGGTCACCGCCGTGCCCAGCATTGCCGGGGATTTCAAGGTGGTCTCCGCCGACGTGAACATCACCATGACGGCGTATTTGGTTACCGTTGCGATGTGCATCCCGCTGAGCGGCTGGTTGACCGAGCGGTTCGGTGACCGCAGGATCTTCTGCGCGGCCATTGCGGTGTTTACGCTCGCCTCCGGGTTGTGTGCGCTGAGCCCGGATCTGACGCTGCTCACGATGAGCCGGATCCTGCAGGGGATCGGCGG
>JBBSSN010000348.1:0-2704 GCA_038242035.1 Actinomycetales bacterium | reverse complement strand
GTTGAGCCGTCTCGCTGGGGAGGTGTAGCCTCATGCCATGACACCGCAAGAGCTGGCTAACCTGGCGCACTTGCGCCGGGCACGGGACCTCATTGACCGGGAGTTCGCCCGGGCGCTGGACGTCCCCACGATGGCCCGCCGTGCCTTGATGTCTCCGGCGCATTTCTCCCGCCAATTCCGGGCCGCCTACGGCGAGACGCCGTACAGCTATCTGATGACCCGGCGGATCGAGCGTGCGATGGCGCTGCTGCGCTCTGGCGTGAGCGTGACCGACGCGTGCATGGCCGTCGGCTGTACCTCGCTGGGTTCTTTTAGCTCCCGGTTCGCCGAGGTTACCGGTGAGCCGCCGAGCGCCTACCGTCTGCGGGAGCATCACGCGGTGCTGGCGATGCCCACCTGTGTTGCGAAGGTACGCACCCGGCCGCTGCGCGTCGTGGGCGGAAGGGCATCGGCCAGCAGCGAATCGAGCAGGATTGAAGAAGCGGCCCCGGCCGCCGCTGTCTAATGTTGTTCGCATGACAATCTCACTCCAGTTCTGCAATATCACCGTCAATGACGTGGATGAATCAGTTGTGTTCTACCGCGATGCGCTCGGCCTCCAGGTACGCAATGACGTGGGCTCCGGTGGCTTCCGATGGGTGACTCTGGGCAGCGCCAGTCAGCCGGACGTGGAGATCGTGATCTCGGAACCGCATGCCGGCCGGTCCCGGGCCGATGGCGACTCCCTCCAGGAGCTGCTCACCAAGGGTGTGCTGCCGATGCTCATTTTCCGCACCGATGATCTGGACACGGCGTTCGAGAAGGCGCGGGCGTCCGGCGCGGAGGTAATGCAGGAGCCTATGGCGCAGCCCTGGGGTCCAAGGGACTGCGCGTTTCGTGACCCGTCGGGTAACACCGTGCGGATATCGCAGGCACCAGCTGCATAGCGGCTTTCCTGCTTCAGCTTTCCAGCGGATTGTGGAGGATCTCATGGCAAAACTCATCTATTCGGGCATTACGTCCCTCGACGGTTACACCGCGGACCGGGACGGCAACTTCGACTGGAGCGCGCCGGACGAGGAAGTGCACACCTTCATTAACAACCTGGAACGTCCGATCGGCACGTACCTGTTGGGCCGAAGAATGTATCAGATCATGACGTTCTGGGAGGCTGTGCCGAATCTGCAGGACGAACCATTATGCATTCAGGACTTTGCGGCTATCTGGGAGGCGGCAGACAAAGTGGTCTTTTCCAAGACTCTCGACGCAGCGTCCAGCGCCCGTACACGGATCGAGTCCGACTTTGACCCCGAGATGGTCCGCCGACTTAAGGAGAGGGCCGAAGCTGATATTTCAGTCGGCGGTCCCGAACTTGCCGGCCATGCGATCCGGGCCGGCCTCGTGGATGAGTATCAGCGGTTTATCACCCCTCACGTGGTGGGAGGCGGCACACGGTTTCTCCCTGACGAGGTGGCGCTGCGGCTCCAGCTGGTCGACGAACACCGTTTCGCCAACGGTGTCGTCTACCTTCGCTACCGGGCGCCCGGACTATGATTCCGGCGGGATCGGGTCCGCCGAGTTTTCCTCCACGGGAGCTATCGGACGTGTGGCCGCTGCGTCTGCGGCAAGAGCCTGACGACGACGATAGACCTGTCCGCCGATGGCAGCCGGGATTGCAGCCAAGGCGGCCACGCGCATCCATGGTCGGTCGAACACCTGACCCGTGGCCGCGTCAAGAGAGGCGCGGCCGGCTCCGCCGATGGTGAAGGATGCGGCGGCGAGCCCGAGCACTGCGGGGTATTCAAATCCACCGTTCGTGGCGAAGAAGCCGTTTGGCGCGTGGACGCTGGCCGCTACTCCCATGGTGATCGCCGCGACGGAACCCGCGGCGGGAGTCGCCAGGCCAAGGGCCAAGGCAACACCCGCACCCGCTTCACCGAGACCGGCCAAAACAGCACTCGGCGTGGCCGGGCGGAAGCCCATCGCATGCATGCCCTTGCTGGTGCCTTCGATGCCGCTGCCACCGAACCAGCCGAAGAGTTTCTGGGACCCATGGGCAACGAGCACGCCGCCTAGGGCGACGCGGAAAAGGGCTTGTGCGGCGGAGGCTGAGGGGCTGGTCTGGGTGCTCATGGAACTTCTCCTGTTGATGGGGACCGGGCAGCGTCATCAGCCAGCCCGGACAGCAGCTGGACGTCGCCGCTACGTGTTGCTCATGGACCCTGAGGATGCGTCGACCGGCGTCCGTCGCGATCGGTGCATGCCGAAGCGGTGCGTAAGAAGCAGCGGTTGCAGTGCCCAGTCTTTCAGAAATACTCTAGCGGGGCTCGCAGCACTCCGAGGCGGACGGCGAGCTCCGGTTTACCGATTCTTCGGCCGCAATGCCTTCGGGTCCATTGTCGGCATGACCCTTCACCTGTTCAGCCCGGACGCGGATCCGGCAGCGGCCGGTGCGGCGTGGCAGGCCTGGCTGGACGGGCTGATTGAGACGGCGCCGCGCTGATCGGGTGCCCGAAGCAGGGGCCGGCCCGCGAAACTTGGCGGGGTACGCGCTGATCGGGTGCCCGAAGCAGGGGCCGGCCCGCGAAACTTGGCGGGGTACGCGCTGATGAAGGGGCCGGCCCGCGAAGACGGTGCTGGGCAGCCCCTTCGCCACGGGTCCGCCCCTTGTTCGCGGCCCCGCCCCGTCGCGGCGGTGCGGGGCGAGTCTGTGCGGGGCGGGTCT
>JBBSSN010000347.1:0-2706 GCA_038242035.1 Actinomycetales bacterium | reverse complement strand
TTTGCCGGACTTTCCGGCGCTGGCTGACCGACGCTCCGGCAACGGTTCGCCGTGCCTGCGCGGAAGCCGCTAGGCCTTGGCGCGGCTGCGGTACGCCTTGGCGCGTTCGCTGGCGTCCAGGATGAGCTTACGGATCCGGATTGACTCCGGCGTGACCTCAACGCACTCGTCTTCGCGGGAGAATTCCAGCGACTCCTCCAGCGTCAGGTTGCGCGGCGGGGTCAGGTTTTCAAACGTGTCCGACGACGCCGCACGCATGTTGGTGAGCTTCTTTTCCTTCGTGATGTTCACATCCATGTCATCGGCGCGGGAGTTCTCGCCGACAATCATGCCCTCGTACACCTCGGTGGTGGGCTGGACGAAGAAGGAACCGCGCTCCTGGAGATTGATCATCGCAAACGGGGTTACGACGCCGGAGCGGTCCGCGATCATGGAGCCGTTGGTCCGGTATTCGATCGGGCCGTGCCACGGCTCGTAACCTTCGCCAATGGACGCGGCGATACCGGCGCCGCGGGTGTCCGTCAGGAAGCGCGTGCGGAAACCGATCAGGCCGCGGGCGGGAACGATGAATTCCATCCGGACCCAGCCGGTGCCGTGGTTAGCCATGTTGACCATGCGGCCCTTGCGGGCAGCCATCAGCTGGGTGACGTTGCCGAGGTATTCCTCCGGCACGTCGATGGTCATGTGATCCATCGGCTCGTTGATCTTGCCGTCGATGATCCGGGTGACCACCTGCGGCTTGCCCACGGTCAGCTCGAAGCCTTCGCGACGCATCTGCTCGACCAGGATGGCAAGCGCCAGCTCGCCACGGCCCTGGACTTCCCAGGCGTCGGGACGCTCGGTGGGCAGAACCTGCAGGGAAACGTTACCGATCAGTTCCTTGTCCAGACGGTCCTTAACCTGCCGGGCGGTGACCTTATGGCCCTTGACGCGACCTGCCAGCGGGGATGTGTTAATACCGATGGTCATGGAAATCGCCGGGTCGTCAACCTTAATCAGCGGCAGCGGCTTCGGGTTGTCCGGGTCCGTCAGAGTCTCGCCAATGGTGATGTCTTCAATACCGGCGACGGCGACAATCTCACCGGGGCCGGCGGAATCGACCGAGACACGCTCCAGGGCCTTGGTGGCCAGCAGCTCGGTGATCTTGACGTTTTTCAGCTCGCCGTCATGACGGGCCCAGGCGACGGTCTGCCCCTTACGCAGGGTGCCGTTGTAAATTCGCAGCAGCGCCAGGCGCCCCAGGAACGGGGAGGCATCCAGGTTGGTCACGTGGGCCTGCAGGACACCTTCGGGGTCGTATGTCGGTGCGGGGATGTGTTCGATGATCGCCTTGAACAGCGGTTCCAGATCGTCGTTGTTCGGCACCGTACCGTTCTCCGGCTGGTCCAGCGAGGCCGCGCCCACTTTGGCGGCGGCGTAAACGACGGGGACGTTCAGGACGGCGTCCAGGTCCAGGTCCGGAACTTCATCCGCAAGGTCCGAGGCCAGACCCAGGAGCAGGTCCATGGACTCATGCACGACCTCGTCGATGCGGGAGTCGGGGCGGTCCGTCTTGTTCACCAGCAAAATGACGGGGAGTTTGGCGGCCAGCGCCTTGCGGAGCACGAAGCGGGTCTGCGGCAGCGGACCTTCGGAAGCGTCGACGAGCAGCACGACACCGTCAACCATGGAAAGTCCGCGCTCAACCTCACCGCCGAAGTCAGCGTGGCCCGGAGTGTCAATGACGGAGATGGTGATGGTCTCACCGTTGGAGGCCGGTCCGTTGTACGCAACGGTAGTGTTCTTGGCCAGAATCGTGATGCCTTTTTCGCGTTCCAGGTCGCCGGTGTCCATGACCCGGTCCGCCACGACGCCGTGGGCAGCAAACGAATGGGTCTGCTTCAGCATGGCATCGACCAGGGTCGTTTTGCCATGGTCAACGTGCGCCACGATGGCGACGTTACGCAGATCATTGCGTGAGGCTAATTTGGCGGTGGTTTCAGACATGCGCTAAGGCTCGTTTCAGTATGTTCCCGGTGGAAGACCCGTAGGCCGTCACGGTGTTAATCCCAGATATCGCACCATTTAACGCGGACATCGGGTGGCCCTCAAAACGGGCACATGACGTTAGTCTACTGGATTCGGCGATCGATGGCCTAAATTGCCAGTCCCGGGGACGCCTCAGTCCGGCCGGCTGTCTTCCGGACGAGCGCCGGCGGACGCCGCGGGAACGTGCGGGCACGCCAGCGTCCGGACCGGGCTGGATTTTTACCCGTCCTTGCCGGATAGTGGCGCTTGGTAAATGAGTTTGAACATTATGGAGTCAGAATGCGCGGAATTTGTGCTCCATCCACCCTCCAGCCCCGCGGTTCCCGCGCGGCTGCCCCTCGACGCAGTGCCACTTCTGTGGTCCGGGCCGTCAGGGTTGTACACAAAGCGGCGATACCTCTCGTCGCCCTTTCGTTGTTCTGCGCCGGATGCGCCCCGGCTCTGGCTCCCTCCCAGCCGGCTTCATCACACGCAGACGCTCCGGGAGCCGGTGTACAAGCGGCCGGCATACAGGCGGCCGGCGCACCTATCCACAGGCCGTCGGTCAGCGGGCAGCCGTCGGTCAGCGGACAGCCGACGGTCAGCGGACAGCCGACGGTCAGCAACGGTCCAGAGACCGCGGCCGGCCCGACGACGGGCCCCGCAAGCCTGCCAGCTGGTACCTTGTACCTGAATCCG
>JBBSSN010000346.1:0-2723 GCA_038242035.1 Actinomycetales bacterium | reverse complement strand
TCCGGGTCTTTCGCCAAGTCGTTATTCGAGAGCGGTTGGTCGCCGGGTGCGGCCGTTGCCGTCCGCATCGGCGGCGCCGCCGTCGTCTTGCTGATCCCGGTGATCGTCACCTTGATCCGGCGCTGGAGCCTGGTCCGGGGGTCGTTGGCACGCGTGGCACTCTACGGAGTTGTTCCCATTGCACTGTGCCAGCTGTTCTATTTCAACGCCGTCTCGCATCTTTCCGTCGGCGTCGCCTTACTGCTGGAGTACCTCTCGCCGGTGCTGCTGGTTGGCTGGGTATGGCTGCGTACCCGGGCAGCTCCGCGGGTACGCACGGTGCTGGGAGGTCTGTGTGCGATGGGTGGCCTGGTCCTGGTTCTGGATCTGGCGGGTTCACAAAAGCTGGATACTGAGGGCGTTCTTTGGGGACTGGCGGCTGCCGTTTGTTCCGCTACGTTCTTCATCATGTCTGCCCGCGCGGACGACGACGTGCCACCGGTGCTCATGGCCGGCGGCGGTCTGGCAGTGGGGGCGGTGCTGATCTTTGGGCTAGGCAGCGTCGGCGTGCTGCCAATGACATTCTCCGTGGAAAATGTGGTATTTGTCTCTCACGCGGTCAGTTGGCTGATCCCGATCCTGGGACTGGTGCTGGTGACAACGGTTTTGGCATACGTTGCCGGGATCGTCGCTGTGCGTAGGCTCGGAACGACGGTGTCGTCATTTCTGGCGCTGTTCGAGGTGCTTTTTGCCGTGATCTGGGCCTGGCTGCTGCTGGGCGAGCTGCCCCGTGCCATCCAGCTGCTGGGCGGCGCGCTGGTCGTCGGCGGCGTGATCCTGGTCCGGATCGATGAGCTCCGCGGCCCCGGGCATCCGGAACTGGACCACGCCAATGATCTGGAGCCGCTGCCACAGGCAACGTGAAAAAACGTTGCACTTGGCTCCCTGCAGTGATCGAATAGTGAGATGGCCAACGCTGCGAGTGTGCTACTAGCTATCGGAACCAAGAAAGGCCTGTGGCTGGGCACCAGCACGGACCGCAGGCACTGGGACCTCACCGGTCCGCATTTTTTGATGCAGGAGATTCCCAGCATCGGCATTGATACCCGCGGGGATCGTACCCGGATCCTGGTGGGGACCCGCTCCGAGCACTGGGGCACCAACGTGCTGCATTCGGATGATTTCGGCGCCAACTGGACCGAACCGGAGCGGGCAGCCATTTCGTTTCCTGCGGATACTGGTGCGGCGCTGGAGCGGATCTGGCAGCTGCAGCCCGATGCCGCCGGCCGGCCGGGGGTGGTGTGGGCAGGGTGCGAACCGATCTCGGTGTGGAAATCCACCGACGGCGGCGAACACTTCGAGCTGAACCGCGGGCTGTGGGACCATCCGCACCGTACCCAGTGGGGCGCGGGCTACGGCGGGGCTGCCGCGCACACCGTGTTGCCGAGCCCGGCGGATGCGCAGACCATACACGTTGCCATGAGCACCGGGGGTGTCTACCGCAGTACCGACGGCGGGGACTCCTGGGAGGCGCGGAACCAGGGAATTTCCGCCTACTTCATGCCCGACCCGTTACCGGAATTCGGTCAATGTGTGCACAAGATTGCCCGCGATGCCGGGCAGCCGGAGCGGCTCTACGCGCAAAATCACCACGGTGTGTACCGCTCCGATGACAATGCCGACAGCTGGGCCTCTATTGCCGAGGGGCTGCCGGCCGATTTCGGGTTTGTGATGCTGGCCCACCCACGCCGTTCGGGCACCGCGTGGGTGATTCCGATCAAGGCCGACGGCGAGCGGATCCCGCCGGACGGGAAGCTTGCCGTGCACCGGACGGACGACGCCGGCGAGAGCTGGACGCGCGCGGATTCCGGGCTCCCGCAGTCCGAATACAATGCGGTGCTTCGGGACGCCGCCGCCACCGACACCGCGGAGCCGGCCGGGGTGTACTTCGGAACCCGTGACGGGTGCGTGTACGCCAGTGCCGATGAGGGCAGCACGTTTACGGAAGTCGCCTCACACCTGCCGGACGTACTCTGCGTCCGTGCCGCCGTCGTCGCCGGTTAGTTCAGGAAGGCCATGAACGGGGTCGCGGATGTGCTGGTACGGGTTCCCAGTCTGCTGCGCCAGTTCACGGATGGCCAGGAGGAGCTGCTGCTCGCCGTGGAAGGGCCGGTTTCCGTAGCCGCTGTGCTGGACGTGATCGGTGCTCAATTCCCGTTCTTCGACCGGCGGGTGCGGGACGAAACGGGTGCGCTGCGCCGCTACGTCAACATTTATTTGGGGTACGACGACGTCCGACGGCTGCGTGGGACGGACACCAAGGTGCAGCCCGGGCAGGAACTGATGATTATTGCATCTGTGGCCGGCGGGTGAGCGGCGCAAGCCTCCCCAAGCCCGAACACCCCCGTCCTCAGCTGGTCCGCGACAGGTGGATGAACCTCAATGGACTGTGGGGTTTTGAGGTCGATGCCGGTGATTCCGGGCTTGAGCGCGGGCTGCGCACGCACGAGCTTGCCGGGGAGATCCTGGTGCCGTTTGCTCCGGAAACGCAGCTCTCCGGCATCGAAAACGTCGATTTCATGGAAGCGGTCTGGTATCGGCGGACGGTGACCATACCGTCGGCGTGGACCGGTCACCGTGCGATCCTGCACTTTGGCGCCGTCGACCATGACACAACGGTCTGGGTCAACAACGTCGAAGTCGTCCGGCACCGCGGCGGCTTCACGCCGTTCAGCGCCGACCTG
>JBBSSN010000345.1:0-2737 GCA_038242035.1 Actinomycetales bacterium | reverse complement strand
GGCAGTGCCGCCGCCGCGGGGGCGAAACCGGCGACGTCCCTGGCCTGCGCGGCAATGACCGGGACATCAACGTTTGGGCGGTAGACGGACGCGTTCTGGTGCGCGTTAAGTAAAATGACGGGAAGCACGACGGCGAGCGTCACCAACAGTGCCAGAACCATGCCCATGATCGAAGCATTGGCACGTTTGGCGGCCGACGCTCCGATAACGGGCCTGACGTCGGGGGCAGGTTTTTCCGGTTCCTGCGCGGGGAGAACCTCCGTCGGCGAACCGTCGTCTTGTATATGCGTCACTGTTCCATAATCCACCATTCGGCGCGGGTTCACATCTTCATCGGCGGCGCGCTCGCACCTGGGGCCCGGCAGCCAACTATGATGAAGACTGACCGGCCCCGGCAAAAGTGCGGAGTCCGGTGCCCATTCATGACCGTCAGCACAACTCAAAGATGAGGTTACTCGTGTCCGAGAACAACGACGACGCCCAGTACTCGACCCTTTCCCCGGCCCTGGCCGTGGGAGATGACGAACCCGACCGCAACCTTGCGCTCGAACTGGTCCGGGTCACCGAAGCCGCCGCAATAGCCGGCGGCCACTGGGTCGGCTTCGGAGACAAGAACAAGGCCGACGGCGCCGCAGTCGATGCGATGCGCTCGCTGCTGTCGACGGTTCACTTCAACGGCATTGTGGTGATCGGCGAGGGCGAGAAGGATGAAGCGCCCATGCTGTTCAACGGCGAGCAGGTAGGGGACGGCTCCGGTCCGGAGTGCGATGTGGCGGTCGACCCCATTGACGGCACGCGGCTGTGCGCCCTGGGCATCAACAACGCTCTTGCGGTACTGGCCGTGGCCGAGCGCGGCGCCATGTTCGATCCCTCCGCCGTGTTCTACATGGAAAAGCTGGTCACCGGACCGGAAGCTGCCGACGTCGTCGACCTGCGGTTGCCGGTCAAGGAGAACCTTCGTCTGATCGCCAAGGCCAAGGGTGTGAAGGTCAACGCGCTGACCGTCATGGTGCTTGACCGCGACAGGCACCGGCCGCTGGTCCAGGAAATCCGCGATTCGGGTGCGCGCACCAAGATGATCATGGACGGTGACGTTGCCGGCGCCATCGCCGCGGCCCGCACCGGGACGGGCGTGGATGCCCTGATGGGGATCGGCGGCACGCCCGAAGGCATCGTTGCCGCCTGCGCGATCAAGACCCTTGGCGGCGTGATCCAGGGACGGTTGTGGCCCACCAGCGACGAGGAGAAGCAGAAGGCGCTCGACGCCGGGCACGACCTGGACCGGGTTCTGTCGACGAACGATTTGGTCCGCAGCGACAACTGCTACTTCGCCGCGACGGGAATCACCGATGGTGACCTGCTACGCGGGGTGCGTTACGACAAAAACAAGGTACTCACCCAGTCGATCGTGATGCGTTCGAAGTCCGGCACCATCCGCTTCGTTGACGGTGAGCACCAGTCCCACAAATGGGAGTCCTACGCCAGAATGGCCTAGCGGATCTGCATGTTCCCGCGGCCCGGCGGCGGATCGGGTGGTTTTCCGCCGGGCCGTACTGGCCGGATAGGCTTGCTGCTATGACTTTGAGTGTTGAGCAGTGCACCGACCGGACCAAGTGGGATGCCGCGGTGAATGCCGGGCGGGGCCACCCGATGCAGCTGTGGGGCTGGGGCCAGACGAAGGCGGCGCACAACTGGTCCGTTGACCGGGTGCTGGTCCACGACGCAGGCGGCACGCTTGTCGGCTCCGCCCAGCTGCTGTTCCGGCGCCTGCCGTTTCCCCTCCGCTCCCTTGCATACATCCCGCGGGGCCCGCAGTCGACGGAGGGTTCAAGCACCGAGGTGCTTGACGCCGTCGCCAATTATGTGCAGCTGACGCATGGTTCCGTGGTGCTGAGCATTGAACCCGATTGGGACCTGGACTCGCCGAGAGCGACGGCATTGTTGGCGGGCGGCTGGCGGCGGACGGAAAGCACCATTCTGATGGGGCGCACTTTGATCCTGGATCTGCGCGGCTCCGAGGATGAACTGCTCGCCGCGATGACGAAGAAAACCCGGCAGTACATCCGAAAATCGGGCCGGGAGGCGCTGGACTATCGCCTGGTCGGCCGCGAGGAGTTGCCGCAGTGCCTCGCCGTCTACCGGCTCACGGCCGATCGGGCCGGATTCGGCATCCACTCCGATGCCTACTATCTGGATATTTTCGACAATCTGATGGAGGGTTCTGCGGTATTTGCTGCGTTCGACGGCGACGCGGTGGTGGCCTTCCTCTGGCTGGCCGCCAGCGGGGCGACCGCCTTCGAGCTCTACGGCGGCATGAATGACGTCGGGCAGAATCTGCGGGCCAACTTCACGCTTAAGTGGACGGCCATCAGGGCGATGAAGGAGCGCGGCGTCTCCCGTTATGACTTCAACGGGCTCCTGAACGATGGCGTGTCGAAGTTCAAAATCGGGTTTGCGGACCATGAAAATCTGTTGGTGGGGACCTGGGACAAGCCGCTCTCGCCGCTCTACCCGGTTTACGCCAGGGCGCTGCCGCTGGCCCGCAAGGCCGTGAAGACGTCGGGGAAGCTCATTTCCAGGGCGCCGGCCGTGCTCGCGGGTCTACGCAAAAGGGTGGGCGTTTCCCCAACTAAGTAGCAGCAGGTGCACGCAAAACGCGAAATGAGTGCAGCTGCTGCTACCTAGTTGGGCCGGGGGCCGGAACCGTGACGGCGTAAACGACGGCGGCCGCGGCGGC
>JBBSSN010000344.1:0-2744 GCA_038242035.1 Actinomycetales bacterium | reverse complement strand
TGGCCAACCGGCGGTCCTGCCGCTCGGGGACTCCTCGAACCCGGGACTTTCGACGCGTAAGCTTGAGTCATCCCCCGGGTTCATTATGAACTTCGGGTTATTGTGCTGTGCTTTTTGTTCTGTGCTTTTAGGTATCAGTGCGCCTTTTTGTTCTGCTGAGGAGAAACATTCATGAGCCTGAATGGTTTGCGAACTGCCCTTATGGACGATCCTGCTTTTGCGCGGGTCCGTCACTATGCGGCGACCCCGCATGCCGAGCGCAGCCAGGATCTTCAGTTCGGGGCTCCGTCGGGGCTGCGGGCGGCGCTGCTCGCCGAGGTCGCCGAGGGCCTGGCGGGCGTTTCCGGTCCGGATGGGCGAGGCGGCGTCGTGCTGGCAGTGACCGCGACGGGACGCGAAACGGAAGATGTGGCGGCGGCCCTGCGCGCGTTTCTGCCCACCGACGCGGTGGCGGAATTTCCCAGCTGGGAAACATTGCCGCACGAACGCCTGTCGCCGCGCTCGGACACCGTGGGCCGCCGATTGGCGGTGCTGCGCCGGCTCAGCCACCCGGAGCCGGATGAAAAGCTGCGCGTAGTGGTTGCGCCGGTCCGGGCCGTGGTGCAGCCGCTGGTGGCGGGGCTTGGGGACTTGGTACCGGTCACCGTCTCGGTGGGTGATGAGGTCTCTTTCACCGATCTGATTACCCGCCTGGCAGGGGCGGCCTATGCGCGCGTGGACATGGTGACCCGCCGCGGGGAGTTCGCCGTGCGGGGCGGGATCCTGGACGTTTTCCCGCCCACCGAGGACCACCCGATCCGGGTGGAATTCTTTGGCGACGAGGTGGAACAGATGCGCTGGTTTGCGGTGGCGGACCAACGCTCGCTCGGGACGGGCACAGTGGTGCACCCGACGACGTTGTACGCCCCGCCGTGCCGGGAGATCCTGATCACGCCCGCGGTGATGTCGCGGGCCGCGCTGCTCAAGGACAGGATGCCCGCTGCTGCGGCCATGCTGGAAAAAATTGCCGGTGGCATTGCCGTGGAAGGGATGGAATCCCTGGCTCCGGCCCTGGTGGACGGGATGGTCCCGCTGAGTTCCTTGTTCCCGCCCGGTTCCGTGGCCGTGGTAGTGGAACCGGAGAAGGTCCGGGCGCGTGCACACGATCTGGAGTCCACTAACGAGGAGTTTCTGGAAGCTGCCTGGTCCACGGCCTCCGAAGGCGGAGTCGCCCCGCTGGATCTGGCCTCGCAGGAGGGATTGGATCTGACAGCGGCGAGTTTCAAATCCCTGGCCGTTACCCGGGCCAGTGCGCTCGCCGCCGGCGTGAGCTGGTGGTCCATCACCTCCTTCAGCACCGATGAGGACCTGCTCCCGGACATCGACGTGCTGAACCTGCCCGCCCGCGAACCGCGCGGATACCAGGGGGACGTGGCCGAGATGATGGAGTTCATCGGTTCAAGGGTCCGCGATCAGTGGCGTCTGGTCGTGGCGACGGGCGGCCCCGGGCCGGCGCAGCGGCTGGCCGAGCTGTTCCATGACGCCAACATTCCCGCAGCGAGGGTGGAGAGTCTGGACCAACCGCCGCAGCCGGGCATTATCGAGATCACTACCGCCGCCGTCGGACGCGGTTTTGTCTTCGACGGGCTCAAGCTGGGGCTGCTGACGGAGGCTGACCTGCTCGGGAAAAACTCGGTCAGCTCGACCCGCGATATGCGCAAGCTGCCGTCCAGACGCCGCAATGCCGTGGATCCGCTGCAGCTGCGTGCGGGTGATTTTGTGGTTCATGAACAACACGGCGTGGGTAAATTCGTCGAGCTGATGCAGCGGAAGGTTTCCACCAGTGCAAGCGGGGGAGCCGGGCTGCGCGAATACCTGGTGCTCGAATATGCGCCCGCCAAGCGCGGTGGGCCCGGGGACAGGCTCTTCGTTCCGACCGATCAGCTGGACCAGATCACTGCCTATGTGGGCGGGGATGCACCGGCGCTGAGCAAAATGGGCGGCTCGGACTGGGCCAGTACCAAGACCAAGGCCCGCAAGGCGGTTAAGGAAATTGCCGGCGAGCTGATCCGGCTGTATTCGGCCCGGATGGCGACCCGCGGGCATGCCTTCGGTCCGGATACGCCGTGGCAGCGCGAGCTGGAGGAGGCGTTTCCCTATGTGGAAACCCCGGACCAGCTGACCACGATCAATGAGGTCAAAGCGGATATGGAAAAGGAAGTCCCGATGGACCGGCTGGTGTCCGGCGATGTGGGCTACGGGAAGACCGAGATCGCGGTCCGGGCGGCGTTCAAGGCGGTGCAGGACGGCAAGCAGGTGGCGATGCTGGTGCCGACGACGTTGCTGGCGCAGCAGCACCTGGAGACTTTCGGCGAGCGGTTCTCCGGTTTCCCGGTGCGGATTAAGCCGCTGTCGCGTTTCCAGACGGCGAAGGAAAGCAAGGAAACCGTTGAAGGTCTGCGCAGCGGAGCCGTGGACGTGGTGATTGGCACGCATCGGTTGCTCTCCAAAGAGGTGCAGTTCAAGGACCTGGGCCTGGTGATTGTGGATGAGGAACAGCGCTTCGGGGTGGAGCATAAGGAGGAGCTCAAGAAGATGCGCACCAACGTGGACGTGTTGGCGATGAGCGCGACGCCGATTCCCCGCACCCTGGAGATGTCCCTGACCGGGATCCGGGAAACATCCACGCTGGCCACCCCTCCGGAGGAGCGGCATCCGGTGCTGACCTATGTGGGGGCGTACACGGACAAGCAGGCCTCGGCGGC
>JBBSSN010000343.1:0-2771 GCA_038242035.1 Actinomycetales bacterium | reverse complement strand
CTGATCTGGGTCTTCCTCGTAAATATGTCGTTGCTCCTCGGCGCCGAACTCAACACCGAACTCGAACGCGGCCGCGAACTCCAAGCCGGTATCCCCGCTGAAATTCAACTCCAACTTCCGCCACGAGACACCACGCTAAGCGACATCACCCAGAACACCGCCCACATCGATGAGCAACACGGGATCCTCCTGCGGCACGGTGAACCCCTGCCTGCCCGCACAGACACCTTGATCGCCCGGGCCCGGGAAACCCTGCAGTCCATCCGGGCCCGGATCCGAGACCATAAATAGGCGGAGCACATTTGAGGTGACATCCGAGAACATTCGGTCCAGCCACTTCATCACGGAGCAGTACAGCCAGCAGGGACGGACCGTGTCCGGGACCACGGGCTTCCGCGGGCCCGGACCAGGCCGAGCCGGCTAACCCGAATCAGCCGCGGAAGGGTCCCCAAAACGTGACCAACGCGCCCCGCCGTCCGGTGAGTTCGGGGGTGTAATCAGGGCCGTGTCCGCCGCATACTTGGATCGTGGAGAATGCCGGAGATACACCCCCAACGCGGGTCAACGGCCACCTGGGCGAGGACGGAGTCCGGATGTCGCGTAGGTCCGCGGTCTTGCGGCATGGTCAATTGCTCGCGGTGTTTGTCCTGCTTCTCCAGTATTTGGCCGGTATGGCGGTGAATCTCTTCGTCAAGCTCCCTGACCAGCATCCGGGCACCGGAGCCTCGGAGTACTTCGGGGGAGTGGTGGCGGGAGTTTCTTGGGCGGTCCTTAGCGGCGGAATCCTGCTCACCGTCCATGCGGTTCTGGGTTTGCTGCTGGTCCTGATGAGTGCGGGCCTCCTTGTGTTATCGGTTCGGGCGGGGGAACGGGGTCAAATCCGGGCATGCTCTGTGGCTGCCCTGGCCATCGTGGGTGCGGGATTTAACGGGGCAGCTCAACTACGGGAACGATTTCAGTTCCATGATCATGGCCGGACTTTGGGCACTGGCTGTCGGGTCGTACGCTGCTGGGCTTTTTGTTCCCGCCAGGGCTGACCGTGCCCGTGGAGAACTTTCGTGAGGGTGTTTTTCTTAGCCAGGCAGAGAATCCCATGCTCCTGCCCGGTGAACTCGATCAACCTGAGCGGCGTGCCCCCGTGCGCCCCGGCAGCGGCGCCGGTTACAGCTCCAGTGCTGGCCCCGGTTACGCGGGGTTGCCCACTGACTTGCGTTCCCGCTCCTCAAAGGCGCTTTCGCCGGGACCGGAAAACTGCTGTTTGCGCTGTTCGGCGGCGGCGGAACCGCCGTAGATCCCGCCGTGCCCCGCAGTCCCGGCGGCGGATCCGTCGGGGCCGGCCTGGCCTCCATTGCGCACCGCGGCCCGTTCGGCGGTAGGCGCCTCGCCGTCGTCGTGCGGGCTGGTTTGGACCGATTGCCAGCGGTGCCGGGGGAGCGCGCCGGGGTGCCTCACCTGCAGGTAGGCCACCATGGATTCGCGGACCAAGCAGCGCAGGTCCCAGAGGGAGCCGCTGTCCGCGGCGCTGACCAGGATGCGCAGGCGCACGAAGTCGCCGGTGGCATCCGTCACCTGCAGGGCGCCGGTGCGGCCGTCCCACAGATCGGTGCCATTGAGCAGTAGAGCCAGTTGTGCGCGCAATTCCTCGACGGGAACCCGCCAGTCAAGGTCGAGCTCCACGGTGCCCATGATCTTGGAGTTGGTGCGGGTCCAGTTCTCAAACGGTGTCGTGGTGAAGTAGGTGGAGGGCAGGATCAACATCCGCTCGTCCCAGACCCGGACCACCACGTAGGTCATAGTGATTTCCTCGATCTTTCCCCACAGCTTTTCGACCACGACGACGTCGTCGATCCGGATTGCGTCGGTGAACGCCAGCTGCACGCCGGCAAAGACGTTGGTCAGCGAGCTTTGCACCGCCAGGCCGGCCACGATGGAGATCAGCCCTGCGGAGGCCAGAATGCCGGTCCCCAACGCCCGTACCTCGGGAATCGTCAGCAGTAGGCCGGCCACCGCCAGGGTGACGATCAGGGCAACGGCGACGCGGCGCCCGAGCGTCACCTGGGTCTCGAGCCGGCGCGTGCGCCGCGTGTCCTGCGCTGGGGTCCGGAACCGGGTCAGGAGGAGTGCTTCACCGACCAGCAGCAGGACAATGGCCAGCCAGCACACCGCGGCGATCACCCCGATCATCACGACGAAGTCCACCGCGGCGAACCACTGCTCGCCCGCCGATGTGATGCCAAGACCGATATGCACGCCGACGAGGGCAACGGTTACCCGGAAGGGGTTCCGTGCGCGGGTGGTCTGCCCGCGGATGCCCGGGACCCGCCCGAAAACCCGGTTCAGAATGAAACGGAGTACGGCGGCTGCAACCAGAGCGGCGATGGCCGCGAGCAGTACGGCCAGTACCGGGGCGAGGGCAGTGAACAGGTCAGTCATACCTCAATCGTGTCAGGCGGACCGGGGGGTGTGTCCAACTGCCGGCGCGCAGCGTGCCCGGCGAGGCTTGCCGCGGCTGCCGGCGAACACAAGAATCCTGGGTGCTCCGGCCCGTTTCGGTCCGGTGATAGGCGTCAGCTGCTTGCCGCCTGGCGGCCCGCCGAGACCCGGGCGAGAAAGTCCCCAACCACTGCGGCGAACTCTTCGGGCCGTTCGATCTGGGGCATGTGTCCCGTGTTCGGGAAGACGTACGACTCGGCGCGTGGCAATGCTGCCGTCGCCGCCAACAGATGGGTGTACGGGAGGATATGGTCGTGGTCGCCCCAGACCACGAGCGT
>JBBSSN010000342.1:0-2771 GCA_038242035.1 Actinomycetales bacterium | reverse complement strand
GGCCGAAACCGACGCAACCCTTGTGCTGGTGGAACCCGGGCCGCTGACGCTGCGCGGTGCCGCCGCAGCGACCGGAACCGCAGCCGGCACCGGTCCCGGGATCACCGCGGCCGGATCGGCAGTATTCCCGGCGGACACCGCGGCGGCTGCCTGCGGAAATGACGACGCTGTGGCGGCCGGGAGCATCAGCTCCGACGCCGGTACGGTGTACCGCGGACCGGTGATGTGCTTTCCGGATGCGCACACTGCCGGCGGCGGAACGGCCCCTGGCAGTACGCCCGCGGGACTGTATGCGGCGAGCGCGAACGGCCGGGTCATGGTGATCGGCAATCACCTGATCCTCAGCAATGACAAACTGGAGGCGAGCGGCAACGCGGCCCTGACGCTGCGGATGCTGGGGAAGAACCCGGAGCTGCTCTGGTATACGCCGTCGCTGCTGGACCTGCCGCAGGATGCCGTACCCAAGGATCTCTCCTCCCTCACTCCACCATGGCGGGTGCCGGCCGGTATTTGGCTGCTGATTGTCGCCGTTCTTGGCATGCTCTGGAAGGGCCGCCGGGACGGACCAATCGTGCCGGAGCCGCTCCCGGTTACAGTGAAGGCGGCCGAGACGGCGGCAGGGCGTGCCCGCCTCTACGAAGACGCCGGCGCGAGTGAAACCGCCGCTGCCGTTCTGCGCGCGGGCGCGATGCTGCGCATGGCCCGGCATCTGCGGCTCGGACGGGCGGCTTCCGACGCGGACGTGCTTGCCGCCGTCGCACGCCACACCGGCCGTCCGGACGGACAGGTGGCCAAGCTGCTCCACACCCGGCCGGCAACGGGACCTGCCCTGCTGCGCTGGGCCACGGAACTGAACACGCTAGAGAAAGAAGTAACCTCCAGATGAGCGAAACGTATCCCGACGGACACGACAGCGTCGGCCGGCAACCTGTTTGGCCTTCCGCTGCCCTGCCCCCGGTTGCGCCCCCTGCGCAGGCCCCATCCGGGAATCACGATCCGGTACGTCAGGCGCTGCTGGATGTGCGCACCGAAGTGGCGAAGGCAGTCGTGGGGCAGGATGCGACCGTGACCGGCATGCTGATCGCCCTGCTGGTCCGCGGTCATGTGCTCATCGAAGGCGTCCCCGGAGTGGCCAAGACCCTGCTGGTGCGCACGCTCTCCGCAGCGCTGAGCCTGGAGACCAAACGCGTCCAGTTCACCCCGGATCTGATGCCCGGCGACGTTACCGGCTCGCTGATCTATGACGCTCACAGCTCCGAATTTACCTTCCGGGAGGGCCCGGTCTTCACGAATATCCTGCTCGCGGATGAGATCAACCGGACGCCGCCGAAAACGCAGGCCGCGCTGCTGGAGGCGATGGAGGAACATCAGGTGTCAGTAGATGGCATTTCCCGGAAACTGCCGGCCCCTTTTATGGTGGCCGCGACGCAAAACCCGGTGGAATATGAGGGGACGTATCCGCTCCCGGAGGCGCAGCTGGACAGGTTTCTGCTCAAAATGACGATGCCGCTGCCGGAACGCGATGATGAAATAGAGGTAGTGCGCCGGCACAGCATCGGGTTTGATCCGCGGGATCTGGCCGCCGCCGGTGTCCGCCCGGTGGCCGGTGCCGCGGAGCTTGAGCGGGCCCGGGAAGCGGTCAATCATGTCAGCATTTCCCCCGAAGTGCTGGCGTACATCGTGGATCTGGTCCGCGCCACCCGTGCCGCGCCGTCATTCCAGCTCGGCGTCTCACCCCGCGGCGCCACGGCACTGCTGAACACGTCACGGGCCTGGGCCTGGCTCTCCGGACGTAGGTTTGTCACGCCCGACGACGTCAAGGCGCTGACGCTGCCTGCGCTGCGTCACCGTGTGGGGCTGCGGCCCGAAGCCCAGATGGATGGCGTCAGCGTCGATAATGTGCTGGGCAGCATTCTGGCCACCGTTCCCGTGCCTCGCTGAGCGGAATCCTCATGGCGATTACCGGAAGGTTCGTGTTACTGGCACTGGCCGGGCTGATCCCCGTGGTGCTCTTCCCCACCGGGGAGACCATCATCGTCTGGCTCGCCCTGCTGGCAGTGGTGCTGACCACGGATCTGGCTTTGGCTGCATCGCCACGGACGGTTCTCCTGCACCGCTCGCTTCCGGAAAACGTCCGGCTCACCGAAGGCACCGAGGCGCACCTGACACTGGCCAACGGTTCGCACAGGATGCTGCGGGCACACGTCCGCGAAGCCTGGCAGCCTTCCGCCGGCGCCGTGAATCCACGCCAGCAGATCCTCGTCCCGGCCGGCGAACGGCGCCGGATCACGGTTGCGCTGCTGCCGACGCGACGCGGCGACCTGCACATTGCGCACACCACGATCCGTTCCTACGGCCCGCTGCGCATGGCCGCGCGCCAGCTGACCATGTCCGCGCCGGGCCGGATACGGGTGCTGCCGGAGTTCCGTTCCAAGCGGCAGCTGCCCGCCAAGCTCCGGAAACTGCGCGAACTCGATGGCCGGGCGGCCGTGCAGATCCGCGGCGCCGGGACGGAGTTTGATTCGCTGCGCGATTACGTCCGTGGCGACGATGTGCGCTCCATCGACTGGCGGGCCACCGCGCGGCGCCGCGACGTCGTCGTACGCACGTGGCGCCCGGAGCGGGACCGGCGGCTGGTAATTCTGCTGGACACCTCACGGACGTCCGCTGCCCGGATCGAAGACGAGCCGATCCTTGATACCGGCATCGAGGCTGCCCTGCTGCTGGCTGTGCTGGCGGAGCGCGGTGGGGACCGGGTGGATTTTTTGGCC
>JBBSSN010000341.1:0-2773 GCA_038242035.1 Actinomycetales bacterium | reverse complement strand
TCCACCATCCGGGTGAGGACATCAGGATCCGTATCCGGCGGCACCCCATGGCCCAAATTGAGCACGTGCCCGGGCGCGGCCTCCCCTGCCGCGATCACCGCACGCACATGGGCTTCGAGGACCTCCCACGGTGCGGACAGCAGCGCCGGATCAATATTCCCCTGTAAGGGCACGGTTCCGCCCAGCCTCCGGTTCGCCTCGTCCAGCGGCAGCCGGTAGTCAACCCCCATAACGTCCACGCCGACGTCGCGCATAGCACCGAGCAGTTCCGACGTTCCCGTGCCAAAGTGGACCAGCGGTGCGCCAAGACCGCGCACGTGGTCAAGCGCCCGTGCCGACGCGGGAGCCACATACCGGGTGTAGTCTTCCAGACCCAACGAGCCGGCCCAGGAGTCGAACAGCTGGCCGGCACTGGCTCCGGCTTCCAATTGCGCACGCAGGAACATCCCCGATGCGTCCGCCGCCCAGTGAGTCAGCGCCCGCCAAGCCTGCGGATCGGCGTGCATCATGGTGCGCGGGCCCAGATGATCACGCGATGGCTTCCCCTCCACCATGTAGGCCGCCAGCGTGAACGGCGCGCCGGCGAACCCGACCAGTGGGGTCTTCCCCAGCTGGTCCACGGTGAGCCGGACGGCTTCGCGGATCGGTTCCAGCGCCTCTTCGGTCAGGGTGGGAAGCGCTGCCACGTCAGCGGCCGTGCGGATCGGCGCATCCAGCACCGGACCCATCCCGGGGACAATATCCACCCCTACTCCGGCCAGTTTGAGCGGGATGACAATGTCGGAGAAAAAAATACCGGCGTCCACATCATGCCGACGGACGGGCTGCAGGGTGATTTCCGAGGCCAGCTGCGGGTCCAGGCACGAATCCAGCATCGCCACGCCCTTTCGCAGCTCGCGGTATTCCGGCAGCGAGCGTCCGGCTTGGCGCATGAACCAGACCGGCCGGCGTGACGGTTTCCCTCCGCGGTAGGCCGTGATCAGCGGTGAATCGCCGGTGCGGCCATCCATTAGGGGGTGCCTGGGGCTAAGTGTCATGGTTCTGATTCTGCCCAAGTTCTGCTTAATTGGATAACCGCCACAGCCCTACGCGGCCCGTGGTAACGAATATCACCCCGGGCAGACGGCAAGTTTGGCTACCCTCGCTTGTTCTACGCGGGTGCGAAGTCGGTACTATGGAGGGGTTGTGGTCCTTTTCTCTCTCGTGGCGTCGCACGCTGAAATAGATCTCGAGACAGTCGCCCGCCTGAGCGCCGGCGCCTCCGAGGTCCCGCTTTCCGTGCTCGGACGCCAGCAGGAGATCCTTGGCGCGGTGGCGCTGGCAACGTGTAACCGCTACGAGATCTATGCGGAAGCCAGGACGGACGACGACGTCGATGCGGCACGCGCCGCCGTCATCTCGCGGATCAGCGAGAGCAGCGGACTGAGCGAACATACTGTTTCCCGGGCCTTCGAAACGCGCAGCGGACCAGCCGTCAGCCGGCACCTTTTTGCCGTCAGCGCGGGACTCGATTCCGCCGTCGTCGGCGAACGCGAAATTGCCGGCCAGGTCAGGCGCGCTCTGACCGGCGCGCAGCAGGATTCCACCGCGAGCCCGGCCCTGGTGCGGCTGTTCCAGGCCGCGTCCAAGACGGCCAAAGATGTTGGCGCGCGGACCGCGCTTGGCAGCAGGGGCCTATCCATCGTTTCCGTTGCGTTGGACCTTGCCGCCGAACTGCGCGGCGGCCCGGCAGGTACAGCCGCCGAATTCACCGGCACCCGGGTGGTCATCTTCGGAACCGGCGCCTACGCCGGGGCCACGATGGCACAGCTGACGGGGCGCGGCTGCAATGACATCTCGGTCTTCTCTGCGTCCGGCCGGGCCCAGACCTTTGTAGCGACCCGGGGCGGTAGTGCGCTGAGCCCTGAAAGTCTTGAAGCCGCCGTCGCGGCTGCGGATATCCTGATCGGCTGCAGCGGATCCGAACACCGGGTCCAGGCCGCTGACATTGTCCGCGTCCGCCACGCATCACCGCAGCCGCTGGTCATTCTTGACCTGGCATTGACGCGTGATTTTGATCCCGCTGTTGCCGAGCTTGACGATGTGGAACTGCTGACGCTCGAATCCGTTCGGCTGGCCGCGCCTTCGGAGCAGACGGAGTCGATGAGTCAGGCCGCGGATATCGTGGCCAAAGCGGCCGACAGTTTTGAAGAACAGCAGAATGCGCGCTCGGTAGACGGCGCAATCGTGGCATTGCGCCGGCACACTATGGGCGTTCTCGACACCGAAATCGCCCGCGTACGTGCCCAACACGGGTGCACTGCTGCGGCGGAGGAGGTCGAATTCGCGATGCGTCGGATGGTCAAGTCCCTGCTGCACATCCCTACGGTCAGGGCGCGCGAGCTCGCGGCGGCCGGCGAGCAGGACAGTTATCTCGCAGGCCTCGAGGCTCTGTACGGCATCACGGTCGAAGAGCCGGCGGCCATTGCGCCGGCACAATGCCCCGTCGATCCTTCCGCGGAGACGGCCTGAATCGACGGTTCGCACACCGAGAACGGGGCTGCCCCGTGACGACGGTGCTGCCCCACATCGTTCTCGCGGGAACGCCCCTTCCTCACGGCCCGGCCCCGCTTTCGTGGCGGCCATTGCGCCGGCTTGGCCCCGTTTTCGAGCCGCGACCCGACGCTAGCCGGCTCCAGCGGGCAGCACGGCCCCGACGGCGGCCCACCCCGATCCCGCAATCACCGCACCCATCAGGAGCAACCAGACAACGGACGGTATTCCGGTCCGCCGG
>JBBSSN010000340.1:0-2782 GCA_038242035.1 Actinomycetales bacterium | reverse complement strand
TCGGACCTTGCGATTTATGCCGTGTTCGGTGCCTTCACCGGGATCTTTGGCCGGGGAGAAAGCTACCGGCTCCGGATGGCGCATCAGCTGCAGGCCGGCCTGCTGATCCTGACGGCCGTAACTCTGGGCTCGCTCAATTCCCTGGCCGGGGCGGCGCCGTGGTGGATCATCGCGACGACGGCGGCGGTGGGGGCAGTTGGTGCGGTGGCCGCTGAGCGTCTCCGGCTCGGACCGGTGGGCCCATTCTTCTTTATCTTTCCCTTCGCCGCCACGTCCTACCTTCCCCTGACCGTCCCGCTCGGACTACCGCTGCTGACGACGGCGCTGCCCGTGGTGCTGGCCGTCGTCGTCGGGGTCTCCGGTTGGTTCATCCGTCGGGCTTTGCGCAAACCGTCACGACCCAGGACGGTCACGGCAGGCCGGCCGGTCAACTGGCGCGCCGTCCGGCTGCATGCGATCCGGTATGCGCTGGCCATCGCGGCAGCAGGTACGCTGGCGACGATCACCGGGGTGGGGCACAGCTACTGGGCAATGGTGAGCGCCGCCGTGCCACTGATGGGACCGGATATGGCCAAGCGGGTGATTCGAGGAGTGCACCGGATCCTCGGCACGCTGGCAGGACTGGGAGTGCTCTGGTTGGTATTGCTGCTGTCGCTGGCGCCATGGCAAGTGGTGCTGCTCGTGGTGGTTCTGCAGTTCCTGGCGGAAATATTCGTCGCCCGGCACTACGGACTGGCCCTGCTTTTCATCACGCCGCTGGCGCTGCTGATGACGGAATTGGCACATCCGGGCAATGTGGGACTTTTGATGCTGGAGCGCGCCGTGGAAACCGGCATCGGCGCGGCGGTGGGCATCGCCGTCGCCCTCCTGCTGCGGGACCGGGACCGGACGCGCAGCAGCCCGAGCACCTCTGGCCGGCGCCCATCGAAGCCCCCGCTGCCCCCGGTGCCCGGAGCCGCGAAATATGCCGGGCCCACCGACGGTTAGCACTAAGGAGCCCCCCGGATTCGCCGGCGCGTATCCCAAAGAAAGGTCCTTACCTCATGACTGTTCCCCTCTCCATCCTCGACCTGGCCCACATTGGACGAGGCGAAGCCGCCGAAAGTTTCAAAGCCAGCGTGGCGTTGGCGCAGCGCGCGGAGGAGTGGGGCTACCGGCGGATCTGGTACGCGGAGCACCACAACATGCCCACCATCGCCTCCTCGGCCCCCAGCGTTTTGATTGCGCACGTTGCTGCGAATACGACGAAGATCAGGCTGGGCGCCGGCGGCGTGATGCTGCCCAACCATGCGCCGCTGACCATTGCCGAGCAGTTTGGAACTCTGGAAACCCTGCACCCGGGGCGTATTGACCTTGGACTGGGCAGGGCGCCGGGCAGTGACCAGAAGACCATGCGCGCCTTGCGCCGGGATCCGATGTCCTCGGATACGTTCCCGCAGGACGTCATGGAGCTGCAGGGATACCTCACCGGCAACACCCGCATCCCGGGCATTAACGCAATTCCCGGTCAGGGCACCAATGTGCCGCTGTACATTCTGGGATCTTCATTATTTGGCGCCAAGCTCGCTGCAGCGCTGGGCCTGCCGTATTCCTTTGCCTCGCACTTCGCGCCCAATGCTCTCGAAGATGCGGTGAAGATTTACCGGCGGGAGTTCCAGCCCTCGGACCAACTCGCGGAGCCGTACGTAATCGCCGGTGTCAATGTGATCGCCGCCGATACCGAGGAGGATGCGCAGCAGCAGTTCCTGACCGGCAAGCGCAACAGAATTTCCCAGATGGTGGGCCAGGGCAAAACCTTCACGGACGCGGAAGCGGACCTGCTGCTCGAATCCCCGGCCGGGCATCAGGTGCTGCAGATGGCCAGGTATTCCGCCGTCGGGACGCCCGCCCAGGTGAAGGAGTACCTGGATGACTTCACCGAAGTAGCCCAGGCGGACGAGCTCATTGTGGCCACCCAGGCGAGCAGTGTGGACAGTTGGCTGCGCTCCTACCAGTTATTGGCGGAGGTTGCGGGACTTGTGCCGGGAAAATGACGGCTGTGACGTGACATGACGGCTGCGACGCGCGTCATTTTGCGGCGGCGGCGTCATTACTGCCACGCCAGCGCCGTGCTACTGTCACGTCGGTAGGACGGATCCGGCGGCAGAGGTAAAAGGGCGGGAAATTGATCGGTTCATCGGCAGCGCTCTGGGGAACGCAAGTATTGTCCCTTTTCTTCGCCCTGTTGTTATCCACCGCGATCGGCTTCGAGCGGCAGCTGAAGAGCAAATCCGCGGGAATGCGCACGCACGCGCTGGTCGGCACCGGCGCGGCGCTCTTCATGGTGGTCAGCAAGTTCGGCTTCGACGACGTTTTGGTCAAGGACCTGGTCCGGTTGGATCCGTCCCGGGTCGCGGCTCAGATTGTCTCCGGCATCGGTTTCATTGGCGCCGGTCTGGTTTTCGTCCGCAGGAACAAGGTGCGCGGATTGACGACGGCGGCGTCCATCTGGCTGACCGCCGGTGTCGGTACCGCAGCGGGCGCCGGCCTCATCATTCCGGCTGTCTTTGTGACGTTGGCGCACTTTTTGGTGGTGTTCCTCTACCCGTTCATCGTCAGCCGCACCCGGCTCGGAAACCTGAACGAGCACACCATCCACGTCCGATATCTGGATGGGGTCGGTGCATTGCGGGTCATCATGCTGACCTGCACTGAGCTTGGTTTCGCGATCATGGGATTCACCACGCGCGCCGGCGAGGAAGGGACCTTGTACCGCGTGCTGGGTGAAACTCCGACTTACGAC
>JBBSSN010000339.1:0-2791 GCA_038242035.1 Actinomycetales bacterium | reverse complement strand
TCACCTGAAGTGGCCGTCGTTTTTCCGGTCCCGCCGGTTGCGCACTGAAGTAATGATCCGAGCCCATAGTCCGCCACGTTAGTGTGCTGGAGCCGTAAACGGAATCCGGGGGAGGACTCGTCCGCCGCGCGCATAATTTTCCGTGTCGCGGCGCGGCGCACTGGTAGTATTGCTGCATGAGCATTGTGTGATTCGGCTGTTTCCGTCCTGAGCTGTTTCCGTCCTGGCACTGTTTCCGCCCCTGGCACTGTCGGCCCATGCGCTGTTGGTGCGCTCCTGCTCTTGGCCTATGCGGCAGGCACAGTGAGAGGCTTCGAGGTCTGCTGCCTCTGGCGGCGGTTGATCCCGGCCTTTCGGCCACCCCGCTATTGTCCTTGCAGCCGTTTTATAATCCACATTCCCAGCCGGCACGTGCCGAAGTTTCCCTTGCGCGAGCAACATTCACGTTGAATAGACTCCGAGCCGCTTGCGTGCCATCAATTGATGAGCAGGATCACTCATGACCCCTAAATCTTCAGGGTTACCGCCCCGTGGAAAACGTCCCGGTACGCCCAGCTCCGATGTCCGTGGACCGGACTACGATATTAAGCATCACCCTCTGAAGGAGACTATGACCCACGCGAACGCGGCCTCCGGCCCCGACGATATCCGTCCAACTGAAACCGGCGCAGATGAAGCCGGTACGTCCGGCGAAGGTCAGGACATGTCTGCTGCGGATATCCAGGCCGTCATCGACAGGATCTTGGCCAAGGACGCCGGGATGACCGCCCATTCCGGTGCACGCGTCACCAGCACCAGTTTAGGTAAAGCTCAGGCGATCTCCGCCCTGGAGCGGGAGCACGGTACCTATGACGGCGACCAAGAGGATCTGCAGGACCGCCGCGCCCTGCGCCGGGTCGCCGGACTCTCCACCGAGTTGGAGGACGTTACCGAGGTCGAATACCGCCAGTTGCGGTTGGAGCGGGTGGTGTTGGCGGGGCTGTGGACCGAAGGGACGCTCGCCGACGCAGAGAACTCGCTGCGCGAACTGGCAGCGCTGGCAGAGACGGCCGGATCAGAAGTTTTGGACGGCATTGTCCAGCGGCGGATGAAGCCGGACCCGGGCACCTATTTGGGATCCGGAAAAGCGCAGGAACTCAAGGACATTGTTGCCGCGACGGGGGCTGACACCGTCGTAGTCGACGGTGAGCTGGCGCCGTCGCAGCGTCGTGCACTGGAAGACATCGTGTTGGTCAAGGTGATTGACAGGACCGCTCTGATCCTCGACATCTTCGCCCAACATGCCAAATCCCGCGAGGGCAAGGCCCAGGTGGAATTGGCCCAGATGGAATACCTGCTGCCGCGGTTGCGCGGCTGGGGTGAATCCATGTCCCGGCAGGCGGGTGGGCGGATCGGTGCGGCCGGTGGCGGGATTGGTGCCCGCGGTCCCGGTGAGACGAAGATCGAGCTGGACCGCCGCCGGATCAGGACAAGGATGGCGAAACTGCGGCGGGAGATCACCGCGATGAAACCGGCGCGCGATACGAAGCGGGCCAACCGACGTCGCAATTCCGTGCCTTCCGTGGCCATCGCCGGCTACACAAATGCCGGTAAGTCCTCCCTGCTGAACCGACTCACCGACGCTGGCGTCCTGGTGGAAAATGCCCTGTTTGCCACGTTGGATCCGACGGTCCGCAAGGCCGAAACGGCTGACGGACTGGGGTACACCTTGGCAGATACCGTGGGGTTCGTCCGGTCCTTGCCGACCCAACTTGTCGAGGCTTTCCGATCGACACTTGAGGAAGTTGCTGATTCGGACCTGATACTGCATATCGTGGATGCGTCTCATCCCGATCCGGAGGGCCAGATCGCAGCTGTCCGCCAGGTGTTCAGCGAAGTGGATGCCCGGAAGATTCCGGAAATTATTGTCCTGAACAAGGCCGATGCCGCTGACCCGTTTGTGATCGAACGGCTCCGCCAGCGTGAGCCTCGCAACGTCGTCGTTTCGGCGCGCACGGGTCAGGGCATTGACGAACTTCTCGCCGCCATCAGCGCGGCGATCCCGCGCCCCGAAGTGAAGCTGGAGCTGCTGATTCCCTATGACAGGGGGGACCTGATCAGCAAACTGCACGAATCCGATGCTGAAATCCTTGCCCTTGACCACGGTGAGTCCGGAACCCACGCGAGCGTCAAGGTGCGCGAGGGCCTGGCCGCCGAATTGGAGCCCTTTGTCCTCCATGGCTAAGGCACCGGTCCAGACGGGTAAAACCGCCGAGTCACGTGAAATCGCCCGGACAGGTGAGACCGGCGGGACAAGTGAGGCAGGGCGGAAACGTCAGGGTCCTTCCGGTGAGCAGTTTGCCCTTGGGCTCCTCGACGCGGCGGTGGAGTCGATGGGAGGCCAGCGCCGGGATGGACAGCATGAAATGGTCCGGCAGGTGGTCCGGTCGATCCAGACCGGTGACCACCTGCTGGTGCAGGCCGGTACCGGCACGGGAAAGTCGCTGGCGTATTTGATTCCGCTGATTGCCCATTCACTACAGAGCCACAAGCCGTCGCTGGTCTCCACCGCCACGTTGGCGCTGCAGGCGCAGATTGTCAGCCGCGATCTGCCGCGTCTGCTCGAGTCCATCTCCGCAATGCTGCCGCGGCCGGTGAAGGTGGCGTTAGTGAAGGGCCGCAGTAACTACGTCTGCAGGCACAAGCTGCAGGGTGGCTTTCCTTCCGAGGAACCTTCCGAAGGCCAGCTCTTCGCCCTCGGGGAGGACACCAGCGTTGTTCACCCTGCCGGGGCATCTTCGGGACCGGGGAG
>JBBSSN010000338.1:0-2792 GCA_038242035.1 Actinomycetales bacterium | reverse complement strand
TCAGCCGCCGGAACCTCAGCCACCGGGGCCTCGGCGTCTAAAGTCCCGGGAGCCGGAGTCTCGGCTGCCGGCACCTCCATTGCCGTTTGGTCGGCCTCGTCCACCGGGTGGATCCTGGCCATGTCGTCGGATTGCTGACTGTCTGTCACCGCTGAAAATCTTTCGCTGGAGGATAATCTTGCACTGCTGGATGCCACTGCCGCTCAATTTACTGGAGCGTAAACGAGTCTATCGTTACGGGCGTCACAGGGGCTCCATCGGTCGATCCACCGGTGATGCCCGCATCCGCAATTTTCTGCACCACATCCAGCCCCGAGGTCACCTTACCCATGATCGTGTAGCCGCCATCTGTCTGCGGCAGGATTGTGTCTTTATACACGATGAAGAACTGCGTCCCGTTGCTGTAGGTGCTGCTGCCGCGGGCTACCGCGATCGTCCCGGCCGGGTACTTGCCGTCGGCCGGAGAGTTTTCCACCGGGCCCCACTGATAAGTGGGGTCGCCGGCGCCGTCCCCGGCCTTTGACCCGCACTGCAGGACGCCGAAATTATCGGCATCGGTCAGCCGGTGGCAGGACAGACCCTTGAAGAAGCCTTCATCCGCGAGGGATTTGAAGACCGCCGCGGCCTGCGGAGCCGTTGTGCCATCGATCTCAACGCCGATTGGGGCGCCGTTGAGGCTTAGCGTGCCGGTGAAGGTCTTCCCGGCAGCGGCAGAAGCCGGCGGAACGCCGGCGGAGTTCGTCTGAGCTGCCGCGCTGGTGGCGCCATCAGACGCCGATGCTGATCCCGACGCTGATGCAGGCGCGCTGGAGTCGAGCGGAGCGTCGACGGCGGCGGTCTGATCCGCCGTCGGATTATGACTGAACACCGTCAGCTGTAGGACAACGGCCAGCACGACGACGGCGACGATCGCCACTGCGGCGGCGACGTTGTCCCGCTTCCGGCGTTTCGCCTGCTGCTCGCGGAGGCTGCGTTTGGCCTCCATGCTGGTGATACGGCGTTTTTGCTCGCGCGCGTCACGGTTGGTGCTCGCCACAGTTCTGCTCTCCTTGTAAATCCAAATTTTGCCCGTGGTTGGGTGGGGCGCCGCTGAACCGGATAAAATGGCTGCCGCAGACAGTGTACCCGCGTAGCTGTCGCGACAATCGTAGAAGACCCTGATAAACCGCTGTGTTTAGCGGTTATTGACCGGCGTCGTCCGTTTCGAAGAGGAGAGCTTTACCCATGGCACGCAACGCCTCACTGTCCGGTTTCCCCGAGTGGCTGCCTCAGGAACGGCTGGTGGAGCTCCATGTGCTGGACACCCTGCGGCGTACTTTCGAACTGCATGGGTTCTCCTCGATTGAAACCCGGGCCGTGGAAACCGTGGGCCAGCTGCTGCGCAAGGGCGAGATCGACAAAGAGGTCTACCGGCTGAGCCGGCTGCAGGAGGAGGAGTCTGGTGCCGACGCCCAATCCACGTCCGACGCTAAAGCCGACGCCGCGCTGGCCCTGCACTTCGATCTGACCGTCCCGTTTGCCCGCTATGTAGTGGAAAACGCCGGCTACCTCGCGTTCCCGTTCCGGCGCTACCAGATTCAGAAGGTCTGGCGGGGGGAGCGGCCCCAGGACGGTCGGGCCCGTGAGTTTACCCAGGCGGACATAGATGTCGTGGCCGACGGCGAGCTGCCCTTCCGCTACGACGTTGAGCTGGCGCTGGTCATCGTGGAGGCACTGTCCGCCCTGCCGATTCCGGCCTTTAAACTGCGGGTGAATAATCGGCGGCTGGCGGAGGGGTTCTACCGCGGAATCGGGTTGACGGACAGTGCCGGGGTGCTGCGCAGCATCGACAAGCTGGACAAGATCGGCGCGGACGCTGTCGCGGACCTGCTCAAGGCCGAGCTCGGCGCCACGGACAGCCAGGCCCGGGCAGCGCTGGCGCTGGCCTCGATCCGGACCGAGGATACGTCCTTTGTGGAGCAGGTCCGCGCCCTGGGAGTCACCAACGAACTGCTCGAACAAGGGCTCAGCGAATTGGAGCAGGTGGTTTCCGCCGCAGCCTTGCGCGCTCCCGGTTCCGTTGTGGCGGACCTGAGCATTGCCCGCGGCCTGGATTACTACACCGGAACCGTTTACGAGACGGTGCTGGTCGGGCACGAGAACCTCGGCTCAATCTGCTCCGGCGGCCGTTATGAGTCGCTGGCCACCAAGGGCAATAGGAGCTTTCCCGGTGTGGGGCTGTCCATCGGCGTTACCCGGTTGGTCTCGCGCATTGTGGGGCAGCAGCTTGCCGTTGCCTCCCGCAGTGTGCCCACCGCGGTCCTGATAACCCTGACGGACGATGACAGCTGGCCGCAGGCCCAGGACGTGGCCTCGGCCCTGCGCGGTCGGGGGATCGCCGCGGAGGTGGCGGCCAAAGCAGAGAAATTCGGCAAGCAAATCAAATATGCGGACCGCCGGGGCATACCGTTCGTCTGGTTTACCGCCGAGGACGGCAGCCACCAAGTCAAGGACATCCGCAGCGGTGACCAAACGGCTGCGGACCCGGCCAGCTGGACACCGCCGGCCGAGGACCTCCAGCCGAGCGTCGTCGTCGCCCCTCTCGTGCCCTGATCCCAACTAGGTAGCAGCAGCGGCACGCATTCCGCGATTTGGCTGCAGCTGCTGCTACCTAGTTGGGAAAGGGGGCCGACGCGGAGGTCGCCGCATTCAACGGTAAACTCGAAGACGGCCGGAGTGTCGCTTCGCCATAACCTACTTATCATCGGCAATTACCCTCGGTCCACGGAAGAATTGAATGCTGGAATTCTGCG
>JBBSSN010000337.1:0-2802 GCA_038242035.1 Actinomycetales bacterium | reverse complement strand
TGCGCATCGAAGAAGAGCTCGACGACGCCGCCCGCTACGCCGGATCTGCCGCCTTCCCGCGTTTCACGGCCAAGTAAACGCCGGTGACTGGCTAAGGTTAACTCCAGGCCTTAGCCAGTCGGGCCGCGGCCCGGCCGCAAAACAGCAGATTCAGGAGAGCCATGAGTACCCGACGTCCCAAAGTGCCGCGCGCAGCAAACGCCGGTGCTCTTAAGGGAGGGGAGCTGGAATCCGGTGTTCCGGGTCCGAATCCTCCCGCCGGGGGGAACCCCGCGGGGAGCAATCCTGCCGGCGGGAGCCCCGCCGTGGGGAACCCCGCCGGGAAATCGGAGACCCGGACCGGCCAGCGACCAGCCGTGGCAGCGAAAGTGGTTTACCGGCATTCCTCGACAACACCCTCAAAGGGGCCCAGGCCCGTACCGGCCCGGGCATTCTCCGGCCGCCTGCTGGCTCTCGCCGTCGTCCTGCTGACCATTACGGTTTTGCTGGCGCCCTCCATCCATACCTACCTGCAGCAGCGGGCGCAGATTTCCGCTCTGGAGCAGGACATCTCGGTGAAGCAGCAGCAGCAGACCGACCTGAAGAATGAGGCGGCCAGGTGGAGCGATCCGGCCTATATTAAGCAGCAGGCCCGCGACCGGGTCAACATGTTGATGCCCGGCGAAACGGGGTATTGGGTGTATGGCGCGGACGGCTCGGGCCCCGGCTCTCAGGGGACGGGCAGCTCCTCTGCACCGGCCGGGACCACGGGAACGCTGCCGTGGGTCGACGGACTCATCAAATCGATCAAGCGGTCTGCGACCGAATAGTACGCCGCAGCGGCCGGCGGAATTCGCCGGTTTTTCCATCAGTCTTCTAGTCCCGGGAAGGACGTCGTGACCCCACCAGCCTCCGCAGCCAAAGCATCCGGTCGGGCAGCTACAGCTGCTGACCTGGACACGCTCAGCCGCCAGCTTAACCGCCCCGTCCGTGACGTCGTCGAAATTCCGGCCCGCTGCGTGTGCGGGAATCCATTGGTGGCCGCCACTGCGCCGCGGCTAAGTAATGGAATCCCCTTTCCGACTACCTTCTATTTGACGCATCCGGTGATCACCGCCGCCGTGTCACGGCTGGAGGCCGCCGGGCTGATGAACACGATGACGCAGCGGTTGTCGACCGAGCCCGGTTTGGCCGCCGCCTACTCGGCCGCGCATCGGGCCTACCTGAGCGCGCGGGCCGGGATCGGCGAGCGGGCCGGCACCGGACCGGTCCCGGAGATCGACGGGATTTCTGCCGGCGGCATGCCTACCCGGGTGAAATGCCTTCATGTGCTGGTCGGACATGCCCTGGCGGCCGGGCCCGGTGTGAACCCGCTGGGCGAGGAGGCAATCGAAGATATAGCGCAGTGGTGGACGCCGGAGCGCTGCTACTGCGTCGGAGCCTGGGATCCACAAAGCCCGGTTCCTTCCCGCGACCTCAGCCGGCACGTCAGGGATCAACACAGCAAGCATCTGTCTCAGTCCTGACAAATGAATCCGTCGCGAAAGGCCCTTCCATGCGTGTAGCTGCCATCGATTGTGGAACCAATTCGATCCGTTTGCTGATCGCCGACGTTGACGGCGGCGTTTTGACCGATGTGCACCGCGAAATGCGTGTGGTGCGGCTGGGGCAGGGAGTGGACGCGACCGGCAGGTTGTCTGCCCAGGCGCTGGCGCGCACGTTCAGCGCCACCGAGGACTACGCCGCGCTCATCCGTTCCCATGGTGCCGCGCGCGTGAGGTTTGTCGCCACGTCAGCGACCCGCGATGCGCAGAACCGGCAGGCGTTCATTGACGGAGTCAGGGCACGTCTTGGCGTGGAGCCGGAGGTCGTCAGCGGGGATGAGGAGGCGGCGCTGTCCTTCGCCGGAGCTGCCAGCGTGCTGCCCGGTCTGGGCGTACCGCTGGTGCTGGTCGTGGATCTGGGCGGCGGCAGCACCGAATTTGTTGCCGGTAATCGTGACGGAGTGCAGGCCGCCATCAGTACCAATATGGGATGCGTGCGTTTCACCGAGCGGTTCCTGCGCAGCGACCCGCCCAGCGCGGCGGAAATTGCCCAGGCGCAGGCAGCCGTTGAAGACCAGCTCAGCACGGTGCTGGACGCCGTACCGCTGGCGGAGGCGGATAGCCTGCTTGGCGTTGCCGGCTCGGTGACCAGCATTACCGCGCAGGCCCTGCGCCTGCCGGCCTATGACGCAGGACGGATCCACGGGGCCGTTCTACCTGCCGACACGGTGATTCAGGCCTGCACCGAACTGCTTGAGATGACACGCGAGCAGCGTAAAGCCCTGCCGTTTATGCACCCTGGCCGGGTGGACGTGATTGGAGCGGGGGCGCTCATTTGGCGGACGGTGATCGCCCGGCTGGCCGTTCTTACCGCAGGGAGGGTCAACTCGGTAACTGCGAGCGAACACGATATTCTGGATGGTATCGCGTTGGGGATCTCCCAGCAGGACTAAAAAGGGCATCCGGCATCGATGCCCGGGAATCATCGCCACCGAAGCAGACGACGGGAATTTGATGCAGCTACGTTCGACGCTGCGGCCTGCGGTCGCAGCCGTGCTGACGCTTGCCGTTTTTGCGGCCCTGTGCGTCGCAGGGCTCCTCACTGCGGCTCCCGCCCAAGCGGACGATATCCGCAATCGGGAATACTGGCTGGACAACTACGGCATCGCCAAGGCCTGGCAGGTCTCCAAAGGTGCCGGGGTGAAGGTTGCCGTTATTGACAGCGGCATGGACGGAACTCACCCGGACCTGACCGGCGCAATAGCCGGTGGAACGGATG
>JBBSSN010000336.1:0-2802 GCA_038242035.1 Actinomycetales bacterium | reverse complement strand
GAGGACTAGGACACCAGTACTGATGGCACGAGATGAACAAGCACTGCGGACCGCCGTCGAGCAATCGGCGGCAGTACTGACCTCGGCAGGGTTTCCGAAAATGCCGGCCCGGGTGCTGATGGCCCTCATGGTGTCCGACGACGGCGCCCTCACGGCGGCAGAGCTCGCCGGGCAGCTCGAGGCCAGCCCAGCGGCCGTTTCCGGTGCCGTCAGATATCTGCAGACCATCGGGATACTGCGGCGCGTTGCGCAGTCCGGCAGCCGTCGGGACCGCTACGAACTTCCGGATGACCCCTGGTATACCGCGGCGGCAAGTGAAAGTCCGGTCTACGGCGCTTTGGCTTCACTGGCGGACAAGGCCGTCGATGCGTTGGCGGACCCGGCGTCCCCAGTGACGCATCGGGTGCGCGAAATGGCGGGCTTTTACCGCTTTTTGGCAGCCAGGCTCCCGGAACTAATGGCCGAATGGGCCCGGATCCGCGGGCTGGATTAGCCTCGGTCCGGGTGGCCCGCCTGGAGCCTGCTGTCCGGTGATCGTCACAGCATGGTGCGCAGTTCGTAGGTCGTTTCCCTGTGCTGTTCACTGAGCCCGAATACGGATTTCCATGCCGGTCCGGGCGGCCACCCGTGAGAGTCTGGAACAATGACTCGTCCAACATCTCCGGCAGCCGGTGCCCATCCCAATCCGGCCGGACCGCGCGACCTGGGGGATGCGTGGGTTGAGGGCGAGCGCGGCAGATTCTGGGGACGATTCGGTGCGGCCGGCCTGCTGGTGCACGATGTCGATCGAGGTGTTCTGCTGCAGCACCGTGCGCTGTGGAGCGACCATGGGGGGACGTGGGGGCTGCCGGGCGGAGCCCTGCACCTGGACGAAGACCCCGTCGCCGGGGCCCTGCGGGAGGCGCACGAAGAAGCCGCCGTCCCCGCAGCCGCGCTGCACATCCTGGCCACCTCCGTCCTGGACCTGGGCTACTGGCAGTACACCACCGTCGTCGCGCGCGTCTGTGAGCCGTTCGAGCCGGTTGTTTCGGATCCGGAGAGCATCGAACTGCGCTGGGTTCCGGCGGACGCCGTCGCCGGCCTGCCGCTGCATCCGGGGCTGGCTAAGGCGTGGCCGGCACTGGCAAAATGGATCCAGTGACACAAACGACGGAACACCTCAGTACCAGAACCTGCGCCGATACAATCCGCAGCCGAATCGCCGGTGAACTCGGGGTGAAAACCTGGCAGGTCAAGGCGGCAGTTGAATTGCTTGACGGCGGCGCGACCGTTCCGTTTGTTGCCCGCTACCGCAAGGAAGCCACGGGCACCTTGGACGATACGCAGCTGCGCGAACTCGACGAGCGGCTGCGCTACCTCCGGGAACTTCAGGACCGTCGGCGGGCAGTCCTGGAGGCCGTTGACAGCCAGGGAAAGCTGACCGCTGAGCTGCGGGCCGCCGTCGGCGCCGCCGGGACAAAGTCCGCGCTGGAAGATCTGTACCTGCCGTTCAAATCGAAGCGACGGTCCAAGGCGCAGATCGCACGTGCCGCAGGGCTGGAACCGCTGGCCGACGCGCTGTTGCGGAACCCGCAGCTGGATCCGCAGCGGGAAGCTGGCAAATACCTCAGCCCGGAGCGCCTCGTCACCGATCCGGCCGATGCCTTGGCCGGCGCCCGGGCGATCCTGACCGAGCGGGCCGGCCAGGATGTGAAGCTCGTGACGGAGCTGCGCGGGCGGCTTTGGCAGCAGGGCCGGCTGCGTGCACAGGTCAAGCCCGGGCAGGAGACTGCGGGCGCGAAGTTCAAGGACTACTTCGACTTCGTCCAACCGCTGCAGTCGCTGCCCTCGCACCGGGTGCTGGCTCTCCTGCGCGGAGAAAAGGAAGGCGTGCTCGTCCTGGACGTGACGGAGGGGGATCCGCGCGACCCCGAAAACCTGGCCGTGGCGCGGGCGCGCTATGAAAGCGCCGTCGCGCGGTCCTTAGGCATTGACGGGCGCGTTTTACACGGCGATCACCGGCCCGCGGATGCCTGGTTGGCCCAGACCGTGCGGTTGGCCTGGCGGTCCCGGCTGCTCACCCGGTTTGCCGGCGATCTGCGGACCCGGCTGTATCTGGGCGCGGAGGAAGCAGCGGTCCGGGTCTTCGCGGCAAACCTGCGTGACGTGCTGCTGGCCGCACCGGCGGGGAATCGGTGCACCCTGGGCCTGGACCCGGGACTGCGAACGGGTGTAAAGGTCGCCGTGGTGGACGGCACCGGGAAGGTAGTGGCCACGGACACCATCTATCCGCACGCCCCGGCGCGGAAATGGGCTGACGCTTTGGCGTCCCTGGCGCGCCTGGCCCGCGACCACGCCGTCGAGCTGATTGCCATCGGCAACGGAACGGCGTCGCGGGAAACGGACAAACTGGCCGGGGAGCTGATCACCGAACTGAACAGGCAGAATCCTGCCCGGACGGTGGCCAGGCTGGTTGTCTCCGAAGCGGGTGCCTCGGTCTATTCGGCGTCCGCGCTGGCCTCCGCGGAACTCCCGGACCTGGACGTTTCGCTGCGCGGTGCCGTCTCTATTGCCCGCAGACTGCAGGACCCGCTGGCCGAATTGGTCAAGATCGAGCCGAAGTCCATCGGGGTGGGCCAATACCAGCACGATCTGACGCCGGTAATGCTGGACCGGTCGCTGGACGCGGTGGTCGAGGACTGCGTGAATGCCGTGGGTGTAGACGCGAACACCGCCTCGCCCGCGCTGTTGGCCCGAGTGGCCGGTGTAGGGACGCTGCTCAGCGGGAATATTGTGGCGCATCGCAACGTCCACGGACCATTC
>JBBSSN010000335.1:0-2803 GCA_038242035.1 Actinomycetales bacterium | reverse complement strand
GCCCACGATCTGAAGACCCCCGGTTCCAAGAGTAAGGACGCCGACGGTTCCAAGGGCTCCAAGGGCTCCAAGAGCAAGGAAAAGGAAGCGGCGTGAGTGCCCGCCCGCGTCGGCGGAATTTCGGCAAGCCGACCGAACAGCATGCCGATGAACGCTGGATGGCGTCCTACATGGACATGGTCACCGTGCTGATGTGCATGTTCATCGTGCTCTACGCCATGTCCACGGTGGACGCGAACAAATTCGAGCGGCTGAAGAATTCGCTCGC
Organism: Actinomycetales bacterium; assembly: GCA_038242035.1. GTDB lineage: Bacteria > Actinomycetota > Actinomycetes > Actinomycetales > Micrococcaceae > Arthrobacter_M. The sequence goes on along the minus strand of JBBSSN010000335.1, from coordinate 2,535 downwards.
CACGGGCTTTGGCGTGGAGCAGACCACCAAGGTCGATACGGCCACCGGCGTCGTCGTCCCGCCGGACCAAGTAAATTCGGAAGCCGAGGGCTTTGCCGGTCCGGCGGTCGTTGCGGCCAACGCCGCGCCCGCCGTGCCTGCCCCGGCAGTGCCCGCTCCAACAGTGCCCGCTCCGGCAGGAGCCGGGCAGCCGGAATTGACCCAGAAGGAGCTGGCGCAGAAGGAAGTCGAGCGGCTGACAGCCCTCCGGGACAAGATGGCGGCCAACCTTGCGGCCATTGGCATGACTGCTGCCGCGAAGTTCCAGATCGACGAACGCGGCCTCACCGTCCGGTTGGTTAGTTCCGAGACCTTTTTCATGCCCGACGATGCTCAGCTGACGGCCCCTACGACGGCGGTCCTGGACGCGATTGCGCCGGTACTGGCAGAGGTTTCGCTGGATATTTCGGTGGAGGGAAACGCGGCGCTGGTGCCGGAGTCGATTCCGAATCCGCAGTATTGGGAAATCTCCGCCGCCCGCGCCACCAATGTGGTCCGCCATTTTATTGATGCGGACGGCATAGCCCAGCAGCGCATGGCGGCCGTGAGTTTCGGGGCTGCAAGACCGGTGGGTACGACGACCGCTGCGGACGATCTGGCGAAGAACCGGCGGGTGGACATTGTGGTGCTCTCCGACCAACCGGAGAGTGTCCGCTCGCTGATTCCGCAACTGCTTAAATCTGCCGGACAGTAACTGCTAACGGGACGCAGATTCCGGCCGATAGTGGCAGAAGTGAGCGTTGTGCAAGAAGGAATCCTTGGTCTGTCAGCAGGTGATACAGCCGGCGGTACTGCCGTCCGTATAGCCGGGCGGCAGGTTAAAAGCATCGAAGTTTTTGACTTCGGGCGTCCGACGACGTTGACGCGCGAGCACAGCCGTGTCCTGGAACTGGCGATGGAAACGTTTGCCCGGCAATGGGGTACGCACCTGAGCGCCCGGGTCAGGGTGAAATCACTGATCACCTCTACCACGGTCGTGATGCAGACCTACGACGAGTATGCTGCGTCTTTGCCGTCGACGACGGCGATGGTGCTGTGTGCGTTGGAAGGCAACTCCGCGCAGGCCGTGATCCAGTTTCCGACGGCGGCTGGTCTGGGTCTGGTGGTGCAGATGCTTGGCGGCGATGGCGGCCAGCGGCTTCCGCACCGTAAATTCACGCAGATTGAGCAGGCGCTGGTCATGGCCCTGATGGACGATGCCCTGGAGAACCTTCGCTATTCGCTGGATTCGCTCCTCAGCGTGCCGATCAGACTGGCCGGGATTCAGTACAACGCGCAGTTCGCCCAGGCCGCAGGTCCCTTGGACCTGATGATCGTTTCCGCTTTTAAAATCACGGTCGCCGGTGTCACTGCACCGGCCACCGTGGCCATCCCGGCGGAAATCCTGCTCCCGCACCTGGGCGCGGCAAATCCGGTGGATTCCGCCGAACACAGCCGGGAACGGATCCTGGAGCAGCTGGTTCATGTGCCCGTGGATGTTTCACTGCAATTGCTGCCGACTACGGTCCGTCCCAGCACCATCCTGAATCTCGCTGTGGGAGATCTCATTGAGCTGCCGCATCCCAAGGACCGCCCGGTTGATGTTGCCGTCGACGGGCTGCCCCTGGCCCACGCGGCGCTGGGCTCCAAAGGATCCCGCATGGCCGCCGTCATCGTAACTACTGAGGAGAACCCGCGATGAGCGCGAATCAGACCCTGCACACCACCTCCGCCGCTGCCTTGGCGGAGCTGCTGCCCACCCTGACACCGTTGAACGCCACGGTGCACCCCGGCGGCATTCCGGCCGGAGTTTCGGCAGCTGACGCCGTGATGGCGTCATTTGTCGGCGCACTGTCGGCCGACGTCGCCCTGGTGCTCACGGACGGATCGTCCATGGCGGGCGCGGGCGGTGCCGACTCGGGCTTGGTCTCTCTGCAGGATGTGCTTCGCCCCGCTTTCGAGCGCGCTACGTCCGTCTTGGGTGCCGGCGTGCTGGGGGAGTCCAAGACCGACGATGCCTCCGCCCTCTTTGCGGACCAGGAAACCGTCGTATTCGAGCTCGGCGGTGCCGGTCAGACAGCCGGCTGGTTTGCCATCCGCATCCGCGAGCACGCGCTGTCCGGATCCGGTGCCCGGGCCTCGGATGAATCGGTGCTGGGTAAGCTCGGGCGGATCAACAACGTCGAGATGACGCTGACCGTCGAGATCGGCCGCACCCGCATGTCCGTCCGCGACGTGCTCGCGCTGGAACCGGGCCGCGTCATTGAACTGGACCGGTCCGCAGGGGCTCCGGCGGATGTCCTGCTCAACGGCCGTTTAATCGCCAAGGGTGAGGTCGTCGTCGTCGATCAGGATTATGCCATCCGCATCACGAAGATCCTCGACGTGGTTGAAGCGGCTAGCTAGATGGACACACTGATCCTCGCTTTGCGGGTGGTACTTTCCCTTGGGGCGGTGATAGCCGTGCTGTGGCTGGTGCAGCGGCGCGTCAGTCGCGGCGCGGGCGTCCGCGGGGCT